>JAQBVG010000025.1 GCA_027623655.1 Chloroflexota bacterium | reverse complement strand
GCGCTCCTGTATCAGTTCCCGGCTCACCGGCAATGCGCCAGACAGGAGTTGGATCGCGATAGTGCGAACACTTTCCGCTGTAAAACTGCCACCTTCGATAATCGCACGCCCACCTGAGATTCCGGCCTGGGCACTGGGGGCGACCAGCTCCTCATTGTCCAGGTAAATTGCAAGGCGGTCGTTCTGCCTTGCTACCCGGTCTGTCACTTTGAAAAACGCTTCTCCGCCTTTGTCATTGAAGACAAGCGTGACAATTGGACGAGGCACTGCACCGCCCGAGATGTCCGGGAATGCATCGTCGAGATCGACGGCATCGATCTCTGTAGCCGTCTCTGTGAAATACGTCGGGTTAGTGCACCGTTCAGCAGCCCACTCGTCGTTACTCAGCCCGTTGGGAGGCCAGGGAATATTGTCAGACGGTGGCAACACGTCGCCACACTCCCTGTAGCGGAACTCCAGTCGAGCAGTTTTCCCGATCAGGTTCTTCGCTTCCTGAACCCCCCCACCGATCGTGAACTGCGTAAGCGCACCCTGGCTCGACGTGAACTGCAGTTGACCAAGCTCTCGGAGCGCATTGAGTATTCGCTGATCTTCCCCGACGATCGGGTTGCCTTCACCATCGGTGGTGCTGATATCGAGTCCATACATCAACACGGAGAACAGACCTTCGGCCCCACTGAGTTCATCAATATCGGCATCAGATCGTCCAACCGACGCGAACGCAGCTTCCACGTCTGCAAGTGTGGGCAGTGTCTCGGTCTCACCTGGCAGCACGTCGACTCCGGTGTCATCGCCTATCACCGGCGGAGCCGTGTCCGCAAGTACATATCCGATCTGCAGGGCGACAGGGTATTTATCGATGATCGCCTGACGCCACCCAACCGCTTCGGACGGTGAGATGACATTTCCAGCAGCGTCGACGACTTCGGCAGCAATCCCGTCGAGTTGAACCGTAAGTGAGCCGTTATCGTTCTGTTTTACTTTTGCGTCTGGCCTACCCAGCTCGTTCCGGAAAAACTCTTCCAGTGTCCCTGGCTCAACCGTGTCAGATGCAAAATTTACTGTGACCGACGCACCTGTTTGGCCCGGAATTTGAACGACGACACGATCAGGCACAACCCCCGGACCACCACCCAGCAACTGGACACTCGCCTCGCTGACACCGAACTCGTTTACACGGCGGTCGATGGTGTCTCGCACACCTTCCATGTCTTCCTGCGTAGGATCTCGGCCATCCTCGGGTACCACCTTATAAACGAGGTGAGTCCCGCCCTCAAGATCGAGGCCAAGCGTCAGGCCCAGAACGCTGTCTCCACCCCGGGTGAATCCGAAAATACGGATCTCGGAGATTGCCAGTACAACCACCGAGAGTACGACCAGTAAAGCGATGAGGACTAGGCCTCTGAATCTATTCAATAATCCAGACTCTTACGCGAAACGCGCCGCAAAGGCGGCGCGTATATGTGATTTCTTCTGACGGCCAATCACAAAAACAGTGATGCCGAAATTCTGACAGAACGTACTCCCGAGACCGGTCGATCAAAGTCGAACAGCGGTTTCGATCTAGACGCAAATATTACCTGAACAGGCAAAAGCCGCCCAGACAGTCGAAAAGTATAGCACTGAGGCAGCCAGATATTGCCGCGATATCAGCGGCCTGTTTCTGGCAGAACCGGCCACGGATTATTCGCTTCCTCGCCGGTGGTTGTTGTCCAGCAGTAGCCCGCCATCTAGATTGGGATCGGGAGACACAACCCGATCATAGCTCTGGGCGTGGGTATGTTCACGACCCTGGTCGTGGTTGTGATCTTGATCGCGACCTGTTCGTTCGACTACGTAGCCAGCTTTGCGAAGGTCGTATTGCATTTGCGTAAGCGAGGAATCTGAATACAGTTCACTGAATTTCAAGGTCGTCTGGAGCACTTCAGCATCGGATTCACTTGATCCTTCGTCTTCGTCACTGTGGTCAGCATGGACATCGACCTCGACATCGTGCATATGTGGCTCATCCTTATCCATATGTGAACCAGCGGCGGCGAGTTTCTCGTGGGCAAGCAGGTGATCGACGTAGAGTATTCCGTTCAGATGATCGATCTCGTGCTCTAGCGCCTGGGCAAACAACTCTTCCGCCGTGACCTTCATTTTTGAGCCATTCTCATCGAGCCACCTCGCTTTTACCGTTACCGACCTTGTCACCAACCCCTCGTACCCGGGAAACGAAAGGCAACCTTCGACAACCTCTCGTTTTCCCTCAGCTCCCTGAATTTCAGGATTGACGAGAATCATGGCCGATTCGTCTTCGGGGAGATGGATCGTTACTACGCGCTGGAGCGCGCCCACCTGATTGGCCGCCAGGCCCACTCCGTGGGCGGCGTCCATCGTCTCAACCATGTCTGAGCCGAGTTCAAGGACTTTCTCGTCGACGCGACGAACAGTTCTGCACTTCTTACGAAGTATGGGTTCGGGGAACACCCTGATTCGCCTGATAGACAATCTGCCTCCTTCTCCACAGTCTACGGTTACGGTTTCTTGACTGACCGGTCAGTCCCACTTATGCCCGGATCTCGCTCATCCCAGGGATACCGGATCAACGTCTACCGTCCAGAGCGGCCCTGCGGGCACGATGTCGAGCAGTCTCTCAGGATGTGTGCCCTTGAGCAATATTTGCCAGCGGTAGAGACTTCGGACCTTGAGAGGATATGTGGGAGTTGGCCCGATTACTTCGACAGCCGTTTCTCCATGCGTTTCACGTGCTTCAGCCAAAACGGTCGCGAAGCGAACGGCCTCAGTTCGCGCCACTTCTGCACTTACCGCTGAGTGCGTCAGTTTAATCATGTCCGCAAACGGTGGATTCGCCTGGGAAGCGCGTAATTGCAGTTCGGTGTCGTAGAACAGGTGGAAGTCCTGATCGATTGCCGCCTGTATTGCGTAGTGATCGGGATTAAACGTCTGCACAACCGCTTGTCCGTCCCATGCTCCCCTCCCTGTTCGGCCCACAACCTGAGTCAGCACCTGGAACACACGCTCTGCAGCGTAAAAATCCGGAACAGCCAGACCGGTGTCGGCGGAAATTACACCAACAAGCGTCACGCTTGGTATATCTAACCCTTTCGCGACCATCTGGGTGCCCACCAACACCGAGGCTTCCCCGCTGACAAACTCGTCCATGATCGCCTGGTGGTCAAGTGCCGTTCTCGCCGAGTCTGAATCCCAACGTACAACCCCGATACCCGGAAAGTACTGCTTCACAGTTTGCACCGCCATTTGAGTCCCGGGTGCCGATCTCCTCATCTGCTTGCCAGCACACGAAGGGCAAGCTCTGCCCGCACCTACAGAGTAGTTGCAGTAGTGACAAACCAACCTTCCGGGCTGGCCAGTGAATTCTCGATGAAACGTCAGCGATGTATCACAGCGAGGGCAGTGTCGAACGCTGCCGCATTCGACGCACTGAACAAACGAAGCCGATCCGCGGCGGTTGAGGAACAGAATCACTTTTCCACCCTCGTTCAGGGCCTGCCGAATCGAGCCGATAAGACGTCGGCTCAACATTTCAAAGTTGCCCGCTGCCCGTTCGTCGCGCATATCGACGATATGGACCACTGGCCCGGCCGTTTTTGCCGACGCAACAGCATGTCCTTTGACCAGCTCCGGCTGACCTCGTCCCACCCGATCAGGCAATTCGAGCAAACGGTAGCGTCCCGATTCAGCGGCACGATAGGTCGTGATTTCCGGTGTGGCGCTGCCAAGTACGAGTACGGCACCCGTCAATTCCGAAATACGCTCTGCAACCGCTCGGGCGTGATATCGGGGTGCCTGATCGCCCTGTTTGTAAGTCCACTCGTGCTCTTCGTCGATCACGATCAGACCAACATTCTGCACGGGTGCGAACACTGCTCCTCTTGACCCCAGCACGATCGGGAAATCCCCGTTTTTTATCCGCCACCACTGGTCGTATCGTTGCCCCGCGGTCAGTCCCGAGTGGAGTACAGCAACCTTGCCGGGGAACCGGGCGGCTATTCGCTGAAGTGTCTGTGGAGTAAGTGCAATTTCAGGAACAAGAAAAATCGCCCGTTTACCCGCCGCGATGCACGCTTCGATCGACTGTAGATAGACCTCCGTTTTCCCCGAGCCGGTCACGCCATGTAACAGGAATTTTCGCTCGCCAGGACGTCCAGAAGGTCGTGCTGCCAGCAATTGATCGACAATTGCGTCGACCGCAAGTTTTTGAGTGGTGGTCGGGGTATGAGCGAACTCCTGCTGGAAGAAGTATTTAGCCAGCGGATCGCGATCGCGCCGAATCTTCCGAATGCTGATGAGATTCTCGTTGAACGCCCACTTCACCGCCGCTGCTCCGAATCGGTCGTTTAGAAACTTCTTGGTCGACGCGGATTGGCCTGATCGGAACCACGCCAGCAACTCACCACGGCGGGGTGATGATCCTTGCGCTGATTCCTGGATCAACTTGTCTATTTCAGCTCCAGAATCAACCAGTTCGATCCTGCTGGAAAATACCGCTGCCACGCGGGGCTTCCCCCAGGCCGATTCTGCGTCGAATACTCCCTTGCGTATCAGCCGGTCAACAATTGCCGCGCCACCCAGTCCGAGACGTCTTGCTACGCGACTCTTAGGGGATCTGCCACTCTTCACAACGTAATCGAGCGCCTGCTGTTCTCGCCGAGATAGTCCCTCCACTTGATTGGCGGGGCCATTTTCCGACAGTTCTCGCTTGCCCGGAGACAACCAGGTCCTCAGTCGAGATGAAGCTCCTGGAGGCAACAAGAGCGAACAGGCGGTGAAAAGAGTTGTCCGGTAATGCTCCGCAACCCATCTCGCCGTATTCAGTAGATGCTTTTCTATGAACGGACCATCGATCGTACGCGCAGTGATCGGACGGATTTTTTCTGGCTCGGTCGAGGCCACTCCGCTAACTTCGTATACGACTCCCTGCAACATTCGCGGACCGAATGGCACCCAGACAAGATCGCCTGCGACAACGCTCATCAAATCCGGAATCGAATACGTAAACGTGCGTGAATGCTCATCGGGGAAGTCGACGGCCACTTCGGCGAACTGCACATTTATCTCCGGTCGTGCGTCAGTGAAAACTGTGCACCCGGGGCGGAGCTGGCTTCAGGTACATCAGATGTAGCAATTATGTGCCAGCCACAGCTACGCAGAAAGAATCCCTGGCACTTCGCTGCGAATGCGCGATTTGATCCGTGTTCATCCCCGCGCAAACAAACAGCCCTCTCCGATGTAGGGAAAGGGCTCTCAAATCCATATCAGAACGACCCGCAGTGCGGCCGTTCCTGTCCGCTAAGACTAGCGGCGTTCCTTGATTCGGGCTTTCTTGCCGGTCAGGCCTCGAAGGTAGTAAAGGTGCGACCGTCGAACCTTCCCCAGTCGATTTACTTTCAACGACTCAATATTTGGGGAGTGGTACGGAATAATTCGCTCTACCCCCACACCGTAGGACACACGTCGAACCACGAATGTGTCGCCCGGCAGCGGGGATCGCGAAGCTGAGTGGCGCCCTGATATCACGTTGCCTTGGAATGCCTGAACACGCTCGCGGTCACCCTCGACAATGCGAAGGTTCACGGTAACGGTGTCACCGGGTTGGAAGTCATCGATGTGACCGAGCGACTTTCGGTCGATCAGTGATGCGGCGTCCATATCAAATTGCTTTCGTCGCGAAAAGACGCCCTCAGGCGTCGTTGTTCTTCAGTTCAGGCCTTCAAGTGTATAACTGGAGTGCGCTGACCAGCAACACTAACCGTAGCTGAATAGTTTGCGCCCCGCGCCCGTAATCAAGCCTTGATTATTCAACGTCCCTGTCCTGTGGCGGCCAACTTCTGAGGAGGTCGGGCCGTCGAATTTCAGTTCGTTTCAGGGCCTGACGCTGACGCCAGGCTTCAATTTTTTCATGATCTCCGCTGAGCAGTACTCCCGGGACGCTCAACCCAGAAAAATTGGCAGGACGTGTGTAAAGCGGGCCCTCCAACAGGGAGTCCGATCCGGGAGCGAACGACTCCCGATTCGACGAATCGTCGTCACCGAGCGCACCTGGGATCAACCTCGTAATTGCGTCAGTGAGTGCCATAGCAGGTATTTCACCGCCGGTCATGACGAAATCACCGATAGAGATTTCTTCGTCGACACGCAATTCAATGAACCGTTCATCTACACCTTCGTAGTGTCCGCAAACTATGACGATCTCGTTCATGTCAGACAGCTCGGCGACTCGTCGGTGTGTGAGGGGCGCACCCTGGGCCGACATCAGGACTACGAGCGGCTTTGCCGGCCCGTCAGACACGGAGATCACCGAATCGACGGCGCTAACCAGCGGTTTTGCCTGGAGAACCATCCCAGAGCCGCCACCGTATGGAGGCGAGTCGACTGTGCCACGTTCATCGTCGGCAAAATCACGCAACTGTACGAGATTAATCTCGATCAGTCCTGACGTAACAGCCCGACCAACAATGCTAAGACCGAGCGGGCCAGCGAACATTTCCGGGAAGAGAGTGATAATCGTAATTTTCATGAGCAACCGGGCGGCCAGTCTGAATCGCTTGCGATGGAATGATCGCTATCGTAGTGAAAGCCATCACTGGATTTTCTTGCGTCGAAGCACCTGGCGAATACCACTATCCTAAACTGGATGTTCTCCGGACTGTCGGTCCTGCAGCACTTCCACCGCATGATCGATCACCGGAAGGACTACTCCCAGGTTATCCCTCACCCCGCCGGTACTGCCCGGAAGGTTGATGATAAGAGTTGAGCGTCTCGCACCAACAACAGCACGCGAAATCATCGACATCGCCGTAATTTTCAGTGATGCAGACCGCATCGCTTCTGCCATTCCGGGAATCTCGATATCGACTAGCTTTCGGGTAACTTCAGGCATCACGTCCCGGGAAGAGAGACCGGTACCACCAGTAGTCAGAACCAGGTCGACATCACCCGAATCGCACCATTCTGCAATCTTGTTCGACAGGCTCGCAAAATCGTCCGGGAGCATGACGCGCTCGGCAAGTACGTGGCCGGCAGCATCCATGATTTCGACAATCGCGTCGCCGCTTGTATCGACCCGTTTCCCGGCCGCTCCTGTATCACTACTGGTGAGCACGGCGTATCTAACTATCGAAACATCTCCTGCCTGCAACTGAACAAAAGCTTCGGTCAGGGCCCGCTGGCACGCCAGTACGAACGTAACACCCACATGGAATTCAGATCTCGAGTACGAACGTACAGGCTCGATTACCGGGATGCTAGCACGCAACAGGGTACGTTCGTCATATTCAAATAGGGTGAAAAATACGTGCGGAATGTATTGTCGAGGAAAGTGGTGATCTGGCACACTTAGTCCCTAATTGGGGCAAACAGGGGCAGATGTCGTGCCGCTTTACCGTCCCAAATCCGGGGCACAAGGGTGATCTTTGCCGGCGAATACGAGCATCGAATTGACCCCCAGGGTAGGGTCGCAATACCGTCGCGCTTCAAACTGGCGTTCATTGACGGCATCGTCCTGGGACGGGCGTACGACAACTGTGTCGTCGCATACACGTCTGACGAGTGGGAACGTGCTGCGAGCGACATCGCTCAGCAACCAAACACTACCGCGACTGCGCGGAGACTGGCCCGATTCACATTTTCAGGTGCTTATGTGGGCACGTTGGACCGCAATGGTCGAGTTGTCATACCTGCGCAACTTCGTGAATACGCAGGTCTGGGCGAAGACGTGGTGATCGTCGGGACCGGCCGGTTTATAGAGATCTGGTCCACCGCGGCCTGGGCTGAGGAGCGTCGGACGCTTGATACAGAGGCGGCGAACATTGCGGAAAGTGCGCCCAGGTTGGCTCCACAGCAGGAATACACGCAGGTTGTTTTCAGGAAAAGTGACGTGGGAGCGGACGAGTGATTCTCATGGGTCTTGAACTTCACCATACTCCGGTGATGACTCCGGAAATAATGCGGGCACTGAACGTCCAGCCCGGTGGGCGTTATATCGATGCAACGCTTGGTGAGGGCGGTCACGCCAAATCTATCCTGTCTATCGCCGAGCCGGGTGGTCAGCTGCTGGGTCTTGACGCTGATCCGGAGGCAGTCTCGGTTGCGACCGAGCGACTCGCGAAACACGGCGAGCATTTTCTGGCGCTCAATGTCAATTTCCGAGATATTCGTGCGACAGCCCTTCGGTACGAGTTTGTTCCGGTACACGGTGTGCTGTTCGATCTCGGTGTCTCGTCCCTGCAACTTGACCGAGAATCGAGAGGCTTCAGCTTTCGCCGGGCAGACCCGCTCGACATGCGGTTCAGCCTCGAACAACAGGTAACCGCGGCGGACATAGTCAACCATTACGCCGAATCCGAGCTCGCCGATCTGATTTTCCACCTTGGTGAGGACCGCGCGGCCCGGCGCATTGCAAGGGCCATCGTCCGAAGCCGTCCGATCAACACGTCACTCGAATTGGCAGAAGTGATCGAGCGAGCGAATCCCCGCCGTGGAAAAAGAATGAATCCCGCAACCCAGACGTTCCAGGCGATTCGAATCGCTGTGAACGATGAACTTTCAGCTCTCGAGACCGCGCTCGAGCAGGCGGTTTCGCTCCTTGGGCATGGCGGTCGACTGGCGGTCATCTCCTATCACTCTCTCGAGGACCGCATCGTCAAGAATTTCATACGGAAGCAAGCGTCCGACTGCATCTGCCCGCCGGGAACACCGGTTTGCAGATGTGATCACCTCGCGACTGTGAGAGTGATCACCCGACGACCGCTGATACCCACCGAGTCCGAGATTGGAGCTAATCCCCGCGCGCGGAGCGCCAAGTTAAGGGTAGCCGAACGGATATGACCACAACCACCCCGCTTCGCATACGTGGTAGCCATCGAGTGCGCTCAACCATCTATCCCGATGCGATGGAGGCAGCGTTTACCAAACCACCGGATACGACGCGACACCTCCATCGCCCCGACCCAACGATCAATCAGCCCGACCCGCCCGGTTCGCACCAAATATATCCAGGAATCCAAGGAGACTAGCAAGATGCAGGAACAGTTCAGAGTAGCTATCGATGTCGGCACGACCAAAGTGTGTACGATCATCACACGAAAGCGTGCCGATCACCGTGTTGAAGTACTCGGCATCGGTGTCGCACCGTGCAACGGCATGGTCAAAGGCGTTGTTTCGAATACCGAGGCTGTCACCGCCGCGGTGAAAAAGTCCGTCGCTATCGCTGGCGAAAATGCCAGGGTTGATGTCACGAGCGCTTACGTCGGTCTGGCTGGAAGCCATATCGAGTCAAAGAATCGATGGACCAACGTCCCCAGGGTTGACGGTATGCGTGCCGTCACTGATGCAGACCTTGCCGCTGCGGTAAAGGCAGCAGGTAACGTCGTTCTTGCAAATGACCGCAGATTGCTTCACGTGATCCCCCGTAGCTATGCGCTCGATGGCCTGCACGGGGTCCGAAACCCGCTCGGGATGCACACCGGAGAGCTACACGTCGAAAGCCACGTCATTACAGGCTCTATCTCGAAAATCAGTGAACTGCACAACGCTATTTCGGACGCCGGAGTTCGTGTTTCGTCGATGATCGTCGAACCGCTCGCCAGTGCTGATGCTGTGCTTACCGCAGACGAACGAGACGAAGGCGCAGTGTTGATCGACGTCGGTGGCGGCACTTCAGACATTGCGGTCTATCACGAAGGCACTGTAGTTCACACGGCTTCAATTCCTGTTGGCGGATTCCAGTTCTCGAACGACCTGAGCATTGCATTTGCAATCGACTTCGCAGCAGCCGAGCAACTGAAAATTGCCCACGGCACCGCGGCGCCGGAACTGGCCGGTCGATCGGATGAAATCACACTTTACCCGACTCGGATGAGCCAACCGCTGGTCGTTACCAAGCGGGAAGTTGGACAGGTCTTGAAAGAACGAACTACCGAGCTGTTCCGCATGATTCAGCTGAAACTAGACGAACCACACCTGGCCGACGTTCCAACCGACAGGATCGTGTTCACCGGTGGCGGTGCCAAACTCGAGGGTTTCCTCAACATTGCCAAGTTCATCTTCCAGCGAAAAGTTCGGTTGGCGAATCCGCGGGGGCTTGATGGAATGCCTGAAGGCACTAACGATCCATCCTACTCTGCGGCAACCAGCATGGCTCTGTGGGGCATGCGAAACCTGTCATCGGAAAACCACGTTAGCGAGCGCCGAGTTGCGTCGACAGCGACTCATGGCGCGAACGTTCAGACAAGTTCGACATCGACTGGCGCACTTGCCGTAATCCGCAGTTGGCTACCAAAGCGTGAGCGGAACGTCGAGACGACTCGCGAAAAGGAGACAGCAGGCGCATAGGAACATGCAGTTAGATCCTGATCGCTTAACAAAATCACGAAACCGTTCGATTGAACGGTGGTTACCCCAACATCCGCGGTCGTTCACCATCACCTGAAAAGACCGGCGAATGGCACGATCCCCAGGAGAAGTAAAAAAAATGGTTGACCAGGCAGTCACGCCAATAGATGGAAACATCGGATCAGCGAAAATCAAAGTTATCGGTGTCGGAGGCGGTGGCTCAAACGCCGTGTCTCGTATGTACCGCGACCGTATTCCGGAAGTTGAGTACATCACCGTGAACACAGACGCCCAGGCCCTGACGCGTTCGGAGGTCCCGATACGTATCCGTGTCGGTGACCGCACAGCGCGAGGACTTGGAGTCGGTGGAGATCCTTCCAAGGGTCGAGAGTGCCACGAAGAAGACCGCGACGAACTCAAGCGGGCCCTCGAGGGTGCTGACCTCATCTTCATCGCCGCTGGAATGGGCGGTGGTACCGGAACAGGTGGGTCCCCGGTCGTAGCCGAAGTCGCTAAGGAACTGGGAGCTCTTACCGTTGGCGTTGTGACCAAGCCATTTAATTTTGAAGGCTCACGACGGCGCAAACAGGCTGATGAAGGCATCAAGGCCCTGTCCGATGTTGTCGACACCTTGATCGTCATTCCCAACGACCGTCTTTTGATCATGTCCAATGAAAGTCTTTCGATGGACATGGCGTTCCGCATGGCCGACGACGTTCTCCGACAGGGAGTCCAGTCGATTGCTGAACTCATCCTGATGCCAGGAGAAATCAACCTGGACTTCGCAGATGTCAAGGCGATCATGTCGAACGCCGGACCGGCGTGGATGGCAATCGGCCGTGGCTCAGGCCCGGATCGAGCGATTATGGCAGCAGAAGCGGCCATCGACAGTCCTCTGCTGGAGGTCTCGATCGAGGGCGCTCGTGGCGTCATATTCAACGTCACAGGCGGTACCGACCTCACACTTCGTGAGGTCCACCAGGCCTCTGAGGTGGTATCGAACATGGTTGATCCGGAGTGCAACATCATCTTCGGTATGATCACCGACCCGAAGATGGAGAACGAAGTAAAGATGACGATCATCGCGACCGGATTCCCGAGCGCAGAGGCGTCAGCCGAAAAAGATGCTGCAGTGGCAGAGGCACTTGGCGCAGTCCTCGGAAACGAAGATGCGCTGGACATCCCTCCGTTCCTGAGGCATCACCGTGCAGCGCGCAGGCGTTCATCGCGTGAACTGGCTGCGAGTGACTAAGTCTTAATTCTTTTTGACAGAACCACTTCTTAGAATCGCTCTGCCTGAATAACTTCGGGTTTGAGTCACGATAGACCCCGAGAGAACCGGCCTTCTCTCGGGGTCTTTTGATATGGCTCGTGTCAATCCATTGTGAACAGGGAGCCGGTCGACCAGACTTGCAGGAAGACCAAAAGACGGTTCTATCCGGCCGGTCGCTCACCCGTAACGGCTTCGAGCATGGCCTGAATGTAGCCCTGCGCAAAAATCCTCGACCTGTAACCACCCCAGTTGCCAGGGAACGAACTGTCTCCAACGATTACCGGGCAGTGATCGTCCATAAAAACACCGTCGTAGCCAGCGGAGTTGTAGGTCTCCATCGCTTTTTTCATGTCCACGTAACCGGTGTTGATGAACTCTTCGTGGAACGCAGGCACGGTGCCAGATACGTTGCGGAAATGTACGTACAGCACTTTTTGCCGCTCAGTGAAGTACCGGATCATCTCGTAGATGTCTTCGCCCTCCATTTCCGAAAACGTCCCCTGGCAAAACTCTATGGCGTTCGCCGGGCTGTCGACGATCGATGTCAGGCGCTTATAAGCGTCAAAGCTGCCAAGCAACCTGGGCACACCTCCCAACTGTGGAACGGGTGGATCGTCCGGGTGAATACCAAGTCGGATACCCGCATCTTCAGCAACCGGCGTGATCGCCCTGATCCAGTATTCGAGGCACTCCCACATGTTTTCTGCAGAGGTGTCGTACTTGTTGAGCTGTTCTCGCGTCGACTCGGATATTTGCATAATCGATGACTGATCGGTGGCCATACTGTCCCATGCCGTAACCTCTGTCCCACCCCGGATTACGGTGTTGCCTGATCGCCATACAGAATTGGGCATCCAGTTGTAGCCCAGGATTGGAATGCCAGCACGGCCCATATCGGAGATCTCGCTGGCCAGGTTTTCGATCAGTTCATCACGTTTTGGTCCTCCGAACGCAATGTCGTAGAACGCGGGGTTGGAGATAAAGCCGTTTTCGCACGCCACCAGGTTCAGGCCATACGCTTCGATTCGCTTTCGAAATCCCGCGTAGTCATCATAGGAATTCCGGTCTTTTCCATGAGGTTGATCTGTACCAGGCAGCACATCGACACCGGGACCACCGTAGAACACGATGTTTCTGACTCCCAGTTGTACCGATGTTTCCAGCACTTCATCCGTGGCGAATCTAATTGCCCAGGCATTTTTCATCTGTCATGATCTCCGGCGTGAATTGTTGCATCGGCGCGGCACTGCTGTTCCGGGTTGTGAGTCCAGAAATAATTGCCATAAATTCTACTTTCTGTCCTGCCGGATAAGAGGGATTTCTCGCCCATTCCCAGCTTCTAGGGAAACAATCCTGTTGAACTCTGGCACCAACGAATTGACGGAAACCGTCACATTATTCGACAGGCGCTTGCTGCGACGGCAAGTTGAATTTCGTGAACTTGTCGACCCGAATTTTCAATAGAACCTGAGAAAATCCGCGGACACCGGGCATTGACACCTACTCTATGGCTAGTGGTAGTCTCCGAAGCACTCCACTAAATGTGGGGTTTGGCTGTGTCCGCAGCCGCATGGTGGGGTGTTCGACTGATTGTTCGACACACTGCCCCGCTCGAAGGTTGATTTCTCACAATTTTCACCTCTCGGCGGGTTCGTATCCGCGCGGCCTCAACGGACTTGTTAGATCTGCACGGCGTAAAGCAATGCACTGTCCGTTCTGTGGAAATAACGAATCACGCGTCATCGACTCCCGCGAGTCGCCTGATGGCGTGCGCAGGCGGCGTGAGTGCATAAGGTGTGAGTTACGGTTCACCACTTACGAACGTGTTCACTCGATGCCGTTAATGATTGCCAAGCGGGATGGCCGCCGCGAAGCGTTTTCGTCAACGAAGTTGGAACGCTCGCTGCAAACGGCATGTGCCAAGCGACCCTTGGAGGTTGGCGCCATTTCTAAGATGGTTGTCGATATAGAAAACGAACTGCATAAACTCTCGAAGGCGGAAGTTGAAGCTCGAGTAGTCGGGGAAATGTGCATAGAACGTTTGAAAATCCTTGACCGGGTGGCCTATATAAGGTTTGCGTCGGTCTACAGGGATTTTCAGGATGTCGATTCCTTCACCAGGGAGGTGGAGGCACTGGCAGGCACTGATTTCGAAGGTGGCAACGGATCGAAGAGCCAGTTGCGATTGATAGAGGACGACGTCCCAAGGTTGGCCAGGCGGGGCCGACGCCGGAGAGTCCGTCAGAGCTAGCGACTCCCCGGGTGGTGCTTAGACAGCTGGCAGCATTGAAACCACCGAAGTCGCAAGATACGAAAACCGCAAACAAGATCAGTTTCACGAACAAAATATCTCAGATAGACAAAACTTTAATGACAATTACGCAGGACACGCAAATGAGTAAAAACGGAACATCCCTAGCACAGAAATTCACTCCTGCAGTGATCACTGACAACGCCCGGGTTGTGCTTGACAAACGGTATTTGCAGAAAAACGCAGTCGGTAAAATTGTCGAAACACCCGAGGGGATGTTCCGCCGAGTTGCCAAAACCCTTTCGGCACCAGAGTTCAAATACGAAAATACTCCCGCAGAAGTCGCCGAGATCGAAGAGAGTTTTTTCCAGATGATGGCAAGTCTTGAATACCTGCCTAACTCCCCTACCCTGATGAACGCTGGTACCGGCGCTGGCACCCTTTCAGCATGCTTTGTCCTCCCTCTAACCGACAGTATGGAAGGCATCATGGGTGCCGCTCACGATGCAGCTATGGTGCAAAAATTCGGAGGTGGAACAGGGTTCGCGCTTTCCGAGCTGCGCCCAAGAGGCGCCGGAATCATGACAACCCACGGTAAAGCGTGCGGTCCAATTGCCGTGCTGAGACACCTTTCATCCGTATCGACTCTGGTCACCCAGGGTGGCAAACGCGATGGCGCAAACATGGCCGTGATGGATATTCACCACCCCGACATCCTCGAATTCATCGACTGCAAGAAGGTCGAGGGTGAAATTCACAACTTCAACATCTCTGTCGGCGCATCCGATGAGTTCATGCAGGCAGTTAAGGACGGCACGACCTACCCGCTCCGCGCCCTTGCCAATCCGTCTGATCCCGGTAGCGAAATGATCGAAGTCGACCGACTGGATGCACGCGAAGTTTTCAGCAAGATCGTTTACGGCGCATGGCGAAACGGCGAGCCGGGGATGATTTTCCTGGACGAAGTAAACCGGAATAGCCCGGTACTCCATCTCGGCCGAATTACCGCGACCAACCCCTGCGGCGAACAGCCGCTCCTGCCGAACGAATCCTGCAACCTTGGCTCAATCGACGTCGCAAAATTCGTGGAAGCAGGCTCCGACGGCGTCTCAAGTATCAACTGGAACCGCCTCGGCAAAACTGTTCGACTTGCCACGAGGATGCTCGACAACGTAATCGACGCCAACAAGTACGCTGTTCCTGCGATTGAAGAGATGACCCAGGCAACACGAAAGCTCGGGCTCGGTGTGATGGGTTTTGCCGACATGCTGGTTCAACTGGGTATTCCCTACGACACGGAGCAGGCCGTAGAGCTGGGTCGCAAGCTCATGCGTTTCATCATGGAAAACGCCGACCTTGAGTCGCTGGCTATGGCAGAAGAGCGTGGGCCGTTCCCGGCCTGGCACGATTCCGACGCAGCAAAACGTGGCGAGAAACCTTTCCGTAATGCCTGCCGTCTGACAGTTGCCCCAACAGGGACGATTTCGATGATCGCAGGGGCGTCCAGCGGGATTGAGCCGATCTTCTCGCTGGCCTTCCGCAAACAGAACATCCTTGAAGGGCAAACTCTTTACTACGTCGACAAGAACTTCGATCGCATCGCAAAGGAACGTGGTTTCCACAGTGACGACCTGCTCGAACATCTTGCCAATGGCGGCTCGCTGCAGGATCGCGACGATGTGCCGGATGACGTGAAGCGTCTGTTCCACGTGGCGTCCGACATCTCGCCGCGCGACCACGTGCTGATGCAGGCTGCGTTCCAGGAAAGCACCGACGCTGGCATTTCCAAGACGATTAACTTCCCGAATGAAGCGACCGTCGAAGATGTGGAAGATGCCTACCTTCTTGCATGGGAAACTCATTGCAAGGGCATCACCGTCTACCGCGCCGGATCGAGGTACAAGGAAGTCCTGACAACCGGGACCGCGGATATATCCACTGCCCGTTACTCTGCGCTTGACGAGTCGGATACGTTCGGCATCCCGCAGTACATAACCCCGTCAGATCGACCCGCGGTCCTCCACGGGATTACCCGTCGTGTTCGCACCGGTCGCGGAAATCTGTTCGTGACCGTAAATATGTCGAGTGACAACCGTCCGTTCGAGGTGTTCGCAACTCATGGCAAGGCCGGAGGTAACGATGCAGCGATGGCCGAAGCAGTTTCACGCATGGCATCACTCGCTCTGCGGTCTGGCATCGACCCGGTTGACGTTTCAGAGCAGTTGCGCGGGATAACTGACGTTCCGGCGTGGGACGAAGGCGAAATGATTCGCTCAGTGCCAGATGCAATCGCGTCCGTACTTGATCAACCGGGAAGCTGCAGCCCTTCCGTCCGGCGATGAGTTAAGCGAACGTGAATCGAGCCAGGCTGGCATGTTCAGAGCGCCATCGCCAAAAGAGTTGGGAATGCCATCAGCGCAGCCGGTACCAATGATCGGTCAACAGCGCAGGGTCACCGTTCCCGTTGGTGCCTACGCTGGCGAGATGTGCCCTGAGTGCTCGTCAACCGTGGCGCACGTTGAGGGCTGCCTGAAGTGTCTCAATTGCGGATACAGCAAGTGCTAGGCTGACACGATAGATCGTGTATAAGCAAGCCGGGTGGGATTTTCCACCCGGCTTTTTCTTTTGAGCTGGTGGTGAACGTCGCACTGGCGTCCCGCCCCATCTCGCCAACCGCCTCTCCTTTACTCGACCGTGGTGGCTGGGCGACGATCAATCGAGTATCCATCCAGGGTCAGCGGCGCCATCGGAAAACGGAATAGTCGAAGTATCTGATCAGCCTGATCTTTTTCTCTTCCCCGCGGCCGGGAAGCAGGTTCATCAGATGACACTCACATTTATTGTCAAATTACGTTGGATGAGAGCGGAGGTGTACCTGAATATCGGCCACCTTTGAGTTACCCTGAGCAACGATTCGCGCAGGTCAATGACCAGGGACGCACAGACGTTGTTGATCGCCACCAGCACCCTACGAAAAAACTTCTCACATGACAGATAAACCACTCCTCGCCGTTACTATCGGTGATCCTTCAGGGATCGGTCCCGAAGTCGTCGTCAAGTCTCTTCAAAACCGGGCGATGTACGACCTGATGCGACCCGTAATCATCGGTACCACCCTCGATGTGAATAAGGCGTTGAACGCGATTGGGTCCTCGGACTCGGTTATAAGGGTCGATTCTCCGTCGGAAGCGATGGGTGAACCGGGGACTCTCGAAGTGGTCTCGCCGGGTGACTGGGAAGGCACCGAATTCCCGACGGGCGTGCATGATGCGGGGTCGGGTGCTGCATCGCATTTATGGGTCGAGACCGCTGCAAAAATGTGCATGGCTGGCGAGGTAGCCGGCATGGTGACCGCCCCTGTGAACAAAGAGTCGTGGCATATGGGGGGCAGCAAGGATACCGGGCACATGGAGGTGTTCAAACGCCTTTCGGGATCGGCCTACGTCGCTACCATGCTGGTAAGCGGTGCGATGCGTTGCATGCACCTGTCTACACACAAGTCGCTTGCGGAAGCAGTCAAATATGTGACGACCGAGAACATCATGACCGCGACTCGCCTGACCCAGAAACACTTCAATGAGTGGGGATTTGAAAGGCCGCGTATCGCCATCGCCGCGTTGAATCCACACGCATCGGACAACGGATTGATCGGCAGTGAAGAGGCTGATGAAATCGCGCCTGCGGTCGCCCAGGCCGTAAGGGAAGGCATCGATGCAACGGGTCCACACCCCGCGGATACAGTGTTCAACGCGGCATCTTCGGGAAAATACGACGTGGTGCTCGTGATGTACCACGACCAGGGTCATATTCCAATAAAGGTGTACGGGGTAGAAGAATCGGTAACTGTGAACCTCGGACTGCCGTTCCTCAGAACCTCGGTCGACCACGGCACCGCCTTCGATATCGCAGGTAAAGGTGTGGCAAGCGAGATAAGCATGACCGAGGCGCTGAAGCTCGGTGCTTCACTGGCTTCTCGTAAAGGCCTCTCAACTTAGATAGACACCTGAATTTGGCAGTCCGAGGGCAGGAACTCCGCCACGGGTCATCCGTATAATCTGGTTACGTACCGCACCTGTTCCGCGGTGCGTAATTTCGGGCGCAGACTACAAATATGCGAATTGCATTCATTGGCGGCGGGGTTATGGCGCAGGCCATCATAGCCGGGGTAAAAGACGCAGGCCTCGACGCCAGCATCATCGTTGGCGAGCCGTTCGAGGCGCGCCGAACCTCACTGAAAACCGAACTTGGGGTTGATGTAACCGACAGTAATCTCGAAGCCGTCACCGGCGCCGACATCGTCGTGTTGTCCATCAAACCACAGCAACTCGATGCCGTCGCCAACGAGTTAAAGGGCACTCTGAAGAAGAGCCAGACAGTCCTGTCGATCATGGCGGGTGTGAAGATGCACTCGATCGGTCTGAAGCTCGGTCATACAAAGCTCATAAGGGCGATGCCCAATACTCCTGCGCAGATTAGAAAGGGGATCACCGCATGGACCGCGTCCAACGACGTTGATCAGCAAACCCTCGATTTCGTGGGCAGCATGCTCAGGGCGATCGGTGATGAGTTGAAATTTAGCGACGAAAACAACGTCGATATCGCGACCGCACTGAGCGGTAGTGGACCCGGCTACGTGTTTATGTTCATCGAAGCCCTGACCGATGCCGGAGTTGAACTCGGATTACCCGTCCACGTTGCGCGCCACCTGGCGTCCCAAACAGTGCTCGGAAGTGCGGCCCTGCAACGCGAGTCGGGCAAACACCCTGCTGAACTCCGAAACATGGTCACATCACCTGCCGGAACCACCGCCGCCGGTCTGGCGGCTCTCGAAGATGGTCGGTTCAGAGCAACCGTCGCCAACGCAGTTCGGACAGCGTTCGAACGTGGAGAAGAATTGGCTGGCGGTAAATGAGCGAGGATTTTCTGCAGTTCATCGGATGGCTACTCCGTATCCTCGGGTATTTGATCGTCGCTCGCGCACTGACATCGTGGTTCCCGGACGCTCGGCGTCACCCGATCGTACAGCTGCTATACCAGATCACCGATCCGATCATGGTGCCGGCTTCTCGGCTAATACCCCGGATAGGCATGATCGACATTAGTCCGATGATTGTCATAATCCTTCTGTTTGCGATCTCGCGCCAACTGACAGGCGATACAGGCGGCTTCTGAGTTCGTCATTCGTCAGACCGTCGATTTCGACTATTTCGTAGCGTGCTGTGGCACCCGCGACCGGTCGACCGCTACTTTTCACCAAAACCGGTTGCTCCGCCAGCAAGTCATCCGGTGTGGCATTCGCCTTCCCTTCCACCGGTGACGCCATCGCGCGAGCGCGCACGTGCGACGCGCCCGGTACATCTGCGGTGGTCCGATAGTCCGAGGATTCCATCACGCGTGGCTCCTGATTGAAGTCGCAGGCTGATCCGACTTGTTAGAGTCAAATCCTCGGAGCCCTGTCATGTGATGTCTTTCACTGTCACTTCGCCCGCCGAGACTGGCCAGTCTCGTCCATCTGCGTCGCGGACAATCAACCGCCCGATCGAGTCGACATCACGGGCGGTCCCGCGCAGGTTAGCCGTGTTTCCTTCCCCCTGGTCGACCACAGTGATTTCCCGACCCAGGGTCGTAATTCTGTCGCGCCAGCGCGACAGAACACTGCCGCCAGCAGAGATTTCCAGATACTGGTGATCGAGCGAGCCGAGCAGTTTCGTAAATACGTCGAGGCGATCCACTTCGCGGCCAAGTTCGGCACTCAGGCTGCTTGAACTCGGCGCGGCACTTGCCTGTTCGGTCGGATCAAGGTTGACGTTCAGTCCGATGCCAACGACTGCGGTTACATGCCCCGTGCTGTCTTCCGAGCTCTCGTTATCAATTCCAGTTACCGACTCTGCGATGACACCGGCCAGCTTCTTACCTGAGACCTGCACATCGTTGGGCCATTTGATGCCTGTTTCGACTCCGAACGAATCAGCGACTTGAACTACCGCTAGTGCGGCGATCATCAGGAGTTCACCTGCCAACGCAACCCGAGGACGGAACAACACCGAGCAAAGAATGTCTTGTGCCGGCCGTGAAACCCACGTTCGATCGTGGCGACCTCGCCCTGCCGTCTGATAATCGGCAATCACGACCGTGCCTTCTGGAGCACCATCTCCAGCAAAATCCCATGCGTCGTTCATGGTCGAAGTCGTTTCTTCTTTATAGACAATCTTTGACCCGACGATCGCCAGCGAACCAGCCACTTTTCCGAAATTGGGAATCATTGTTTGTTTTCTCGACCGCGTCGGTGATTTAAGGCATGCTTCGCGGCCGAATCTCGATACTGCATGTCGATTTTGCGTGCTGACACTCAGTAATACACCCAGTTAGCAACATAGGTTGAAGCTCCTGCCAAGGCTACGGTACTAATCGTTAGGTGTGAACAACGAACCGCGCAAGTGAAGCTCGCCATCGGGCGCCAACAGGCCGGGGCGTCAATTCAAAATGAGGAGAATCATGGCCCAGCGATCTAACAAAAGCTCACTGTTATCCAGTCTGAGCTCGCTGCCAACCGACAATGCGTCGGCCGAGGCAGCATGGCGACAAGCATTGCTTCTTCGAGAGCTTTCTCGTGACGAGCGAGTTATCGCTCGAAAACGCCGCGCCGAGGCTGAAGCTGCCAAGGAACATGCGGAAAACGAGGCAATCACAGCCACTAAACAACTTTGTGCAGAGCTTCAGTCTCAAGCGCGAATGAAGTTCCAGGAAGCAGAAGACACACTCATCGAAGCTAACCGCGTTAAAGCGGGAGCCGACGCGTATGCAGCTCGGATCCAGTCGTCAATCGACACAGAACTTGCATCCGCTAAAAAGACTCGTGAAGACGCTAACCTGTACGCCGCAGACCTACAGGACAGTGCACGTGTCGCCGCCGATGCGTTGATGTCGCAAACACGTGCCGGTGCCGATGAGATGGCAAGCCGAATGCGGCGAGAGACCTCGGAAGACATTCGAAAGATTCTCACCGACGTCGAAGTTGCCAGGGCATCTGCAGAGGACGAACTCGAGACACAGCGAATCCTCACGGAAACTGCCAGAGTCCGAGCCTTCTCGCATGGACTTGCCGCAGAACACGCTGCCGATGAAATGGCCCGACAGAACACCCCGCGCGTATTGCACGTAGCATCTGAGCCGAAGAGGCCCGCTGCCGCACGCAAGACGACGGTAAAGAAGGCGACCAGCCACAAATCGAAGGCATCTTCGGTGCGCAAGGCTGCGTAACTTAGCTCTCAGCTAATTCATCAGGGCTCCTGACTATGGTTAGGAGCCCTGATTGATTTAACCGCACAGGCCCTTTCATCCTTGCTGTTTTGAACGCCGCAGTCGTTTTCTTAGTCGGTGTGAAAACGGGCGAACATACCCAGAACACAACTTATGTCGTCTGCGCCACAACACAGGCGCGGAGGTACCGGGTGCATCTTGGAACCACGACGAATCCCGCTCACACTCTGACACGAGCGGGTGAAACGAGGTACCGTATGCCCAAACAAAAATCCGCATCTACTGCCGCCATTTCGAACAGTGCCGTGCACGTGGAAGGTGGTTCCGTTGAAACCACCTGGCGAGAGGCTCTCGCCATGAGCGATCTTTCAAGTCGAGATCGCGTCAAATCGCACCGGCGACTCGCCGAAGCTCACGCCGCGAAAGCACGAGCTGAGGCTGAGGCCATAACGGTTACAAAAAATTACTGTAAACAGTTGCGTTCGCAGGCCGACCACTATCTACTCCGGGCAGAGAACACTCTTGCCGAGGCCGAGCGCATCCGCCTCAGCACGGAGGCACGAGCACAGGCGATGAACGAGGAAATAGAGTTTCGCCTCGCTGATGCGGAAAGCAAGAACCGAAGTGCCCGCGCGTACGCCGAAAAGTTAGAAGGCTCTGCGCAGAGCACAGCTCTGGCACTTATGATCCAGACTCGAGAAGGCGCTCAGGAACTCGTCTCCAGGATGCGAAAAGAGTCCGCCGCCGACATTCGAAAGGTACTGGACGAGATCGACGCCGCCCGGGCCACGCTCGAAGAAGAGTTGGAAACACAGCGCATGTTGACCGATGCCAGCCGGGCGACCGCGTTTTCGGCAGGATTGCACGCTGAACTGACGAAGGTCGAGCCGTTGAAATTCACTACGACCGTTGAGAAGAAACAACCTTCGGTAAGAAAGGCGAAATCCGCCCGGAAATCGGACAAGAAGAGTCCCGCAAAACGGATCAGGAACACCGGCAGTGTTGTGAAAGCGAAGAAGGCAGCCCGGACCACCGGGTCATCGAACTCGCATATCAACGTCCCAGTCGCCACGGAGATGAAATTGAACAACTCGCCTGTGGTAGCGAAAGCTCAGGGCCAGTTGACGAACGCTTCGAGCTTGACCACCGGTGCGACTGCTACCAGGGCTATGCAGGTAGCGAACACCCCAGCCATCGCCGAAAAGCCAACTACGACCATCGCAGTTGCGAAGGCACCTGTCGTGAATTCCTTGAGTGTCAAGAAGAAATCGGCTAAGAAGGCGAAAACAACTAAAGTTCAGGCCAAGTCTTCGATCGTCATGAAGTCGACCAGGGCTGCGGTGACCCCGAAGCCGGTGATAGCGAAGAAGCAGCCCGGGTCGATCGCGATCGCGACCGCAAAGGCGCAAGTGAAAACTGCAGTCGCGAGGAAGAACGCGACAGCGACCTCGGCACGTAAATCTGCTATCGCTGTTCGAAAGTCGGTGGCACGGCCGGCTGCAGATGGCAAGGCGCAAGCAAAGCCCGCAGTGACGCAGACAGTCGTGAAAGTGGCAACCACGCGGAAGCCCGTTGCGGCTACGGTGAGGTCGGCGGCCAGGGTGGCCAAAGCTACAAAGACAAAGGCCAAACCTGTAACTGTCAAAAAGACGGCCAGGATAGTCGGTACACGGAAGTCCGTGGTCACCGCTGCGAAGTCGGCCGCGGCTGCAAAGACGCTTGCTAAGCCCGTAGCTGCCGTAAGCGGATCTACTGGGACACCCGCCAAGGCAAAGGGAAAAACCAGGCCTTCAACGATCTCTGCGAAGAAATCTGTGACCAGGGCCTCTCAGCCGTCCCTCACGCAGAAAGTAAAGGTTTCGCACACGAAGAAATCCGCGCGCAAAGCTGCCTGACAATCACCGGTAGTATGCGTCAGAGACCCGAGGAGCATTCCTCGGGTCTTTTTTTTGCCACGGCATCATGCCTCACACGAACGGTGCGGAATGGCTACACTGCGCATCCACAAACTCAATCACTCCAGCGACCGAGAATCGATTCTGATGCAAAGAGCCACCACGGAAACACTGTACTACGAGCATTCGGCCGCAAACCCCGTGACCCTCACCGTGGAGCCGGGAGAGTGGTTCGAGGTTCAAACACAGATGAACCGCGGACCCGATGCGAACGTCGTGCCGGATGACATTCGAGACCTCTACAACCAGTACCGGTCCGATAGCCAGCCGACGGACCGCGGGAACCCGGCTTCCGGATGTATCTACGTCACGGGCGCCAGACCCGGGGACCTACTCACAGTCGAGATCGGCGAAATCAAGGTAAACCCGGTTGGCTGGACGCGCTATCGGGGGTCGACTGGTGCGATGCCCGGCTACCTGGGACCGTCGAATATCGGGCCGCAGTTCAGGATTTGCCGAATCGAGAACGATGAAATCATCTGGAACGACAGGCTTCGATTCCCGGTCGAACCAATGTTGGGAGTGGTAGGCGTCGCGCCGGCCCGAGAAGCTCGCCACAACGGCTGGGCGGGTGAATGGGGTGGCAACTTCGACATCCAGGAAGTGACGAACGGCGCACGCCTGAGCATACCGATTCACCACGAAGGCGCTCTCCTGCATGTTGGCGACATGCACGCCCGGCAGGGTGACGGTGAAATTTGTGGCGGTGGCGGAATAGAAACCGGCGGCAGGGTGACCCTGAGAGTAACACTCGACGAAAAACCTTCTGAAATGACCTGGCCGCGGATTGAAAATGACGACTACATCATGACCACCGCGTGCGAAAAACCGGCGGAGGACGCTTTCAGAATCGCCCTGTCAGAGATGATTCTCTGGCTTGAGGCAAGTTACGAAATGAGCCAGGGCGAAGCGTACATGTTCCTGTCACAGTGTCTTGAAGCAAGGGTGACCCAGTTCGTAAATCCGAGCTACAGCTACGTCGCCAAAGTCGCTCGTAAGTACCTCGTTTAGCCGATGGCAAGCGAAATCAGGGCTGTCCTCTTTGATGTCGGCGGACCACTCGACACCGAGCAGATCATGGATCATGAGATAGATGAGCAGATCATCCTGTCGTTTCGAAATCACGGTCTCGACCTTTCGAACGCTGATTACGCGGTAGCGAACACATGGGCAATCGAGGTTTTCGCGCCCAACACTTACCGATCAATCATCTGGAAAATCGCAAACGGCGATACACACCTGGCCGACATCGTCGAAGCTGAGCTGATCGAGACAGTACCTCTTCGTAACAAGTCCCGAGGGGATATTGAACTGCGTGAAGGGATACCAGGACTCCTGAAAGCCCTCACGCAAAGAAATCTGCTGCTCGGTCTGGCAGCAAATCAGCCGCGGCAAGCGCTTGCCAACATGGAGCAGGCGGGCATCCTGAAGTATTTCAAGTACCAGGAAGTTTCAGGCTCCACGGGATTGCGCAAGCCCGACCCGCGGTTATTTCTTCAGTCCTGTGAAGGCCTTGGAGTAGCGCCAAACGAAGCAATCATGGTCGGTGACAGGATTGATAACGACATCGCCCCTGCAAAGACACTGGGCATGATAGCCATCCGATTCGTAACGGGCCGTCACTCGGAACAGCGACCGCGGTCACGGGCAGAGATGCCTGACGCCGACGTACGCTCGGTAGAAGAATTGGAACGTGTTATCGGCAAGTTCGTCAACAATCCTCCCAACTCAGCTGGCGATGGCGGGCCGGAGTAACAATCGAACACCCCGATTTTCGAGGTAAAGGCAAATAAAAAGCCCCGGGAGTTACCCTCGGGGCTTTTCTAATTTATCGATTGGCGATGGCGATGCGGTTAGTCATCGTCATCATCATCGTCGTCTTTGTCCTTCTTACCGTGATGGTCATCATGTGGGTGGTCATGGCCGATTGTTGCCGAGCCTTTCGTGATGTGAATCACGCCGACTGTCCCAAGCGGACTGCTGCTAACGATAACTTCGATCTTGCCTTTGATCTTCATCGAGTCGTCGGCGACCTCAAACGAACCTGTATCGGTTACGTGGAGTATTACCGGGACCATCACCGGGCTTATGATCGGTGGGGTCAGAGGTGGGGTGATCGTAAGGGGGTTTGGTCCCGGTGACGCGACACATGCGTCAATCGGTCCAAAGAACGGCAGAAGTTGCCCCGGGGCTGGCGGCTCGGTGATGTCTAGCAACGGGACAGTTGCTACTAGCGTGAGCAGACAGCCATACGTTGAGACTGTGCCCTCTGTACTCCGCACCTTGAGTTTTCCAGATCCAATCAGAAGCTGGCTATCGTCAAATGACTCAACGGCCATATTGGCTGAAAGTTTGCCTTTCAACGTTCCATCAATTACTTCGATTTCTACACCGGGTGCGATAGTAAGAGGGTATCTCTGCGTCGTAACATCTAGCTTCGCCGATGATTCGTGAACGCTAATCACCGTACTTCCCAGTAGGGCAGCTGTCGTAAGTCCGCACGCGCCAGCACTGTGCTTTCCTTTTTCTTCACAGGGCGCCAACGACGTGATCGCCCCACCGACAACTTCGCCCACAGTGTGAACTTCGACACTCTTGATATCGCCGTTCTTCTTGATTTTGAAATCTGATTCGACGGTGCCGCCTGGAGAAAGCCCAACCAGAACTACTATCCCGTCAGCTTCAAATTTTGCCTTGCCTGCCGCTGCTAAGGCGGTGCCGGCCGTCATCGCCATGAGTGCAATAACCGCTATTGCGATCATCGCACCGCGCCTGTGAATTATGTTCTTGGAAAACATCCAATATCTCCAGTTGCTCTCAGGATTGCCGGTAATAGCCTGAATGCTTCATGTTCCCGGTAATCGGGCACACCTTTCGCACACCCTGCACACATGATTCAGCAACCCGCTAACGGGAGCGATAACCGTGCGGTTCATCATGGCGACCCCTTAGGATCAGGCCGAGGATATCGGTCTGGGCCCATACTGCGATATGAACGAGTTGTTTTAAATACCGTACATATGAACCATTTAAGGTAATCTGTCATGTGTCCCTGTCGAAAAGAGACGATTTCCGGACCTCAGGGTGCGGGGACATTCCGGAAATTCAAGTTCGTGGAGCACGAGAATCATTGCAGCAGTCCGACAGAGTGATCTCGGCACTAATAATCGACGACGATCCTGGAATACAGGATATGGTTTCACTCGCAATCGAGTTGAACTGGTCTAAATCAACGGTCCACACTGCGGCAGATGGTCTCACCGGGCTGGATCTGGCCCGCAAGTACACACCCGACGTAGTGATACTCGACCTGGGTCTGCCCGATGTCGATGGACTTGAAGTTTGTGAGAA
>JAQBVG010000024.1 GCA_027623655.1 Chloroflexota bacterium | reverse complement strand
CCCGCCGATCCCCGGAAAAAGTCGCCTTTTGAACTACAAAACTTTAGTTGGCAGGCTCTCTTGATCCGACGATGACAGTTATCTCGTTTGAGTAAATGGCCCCGTATTTGAACCTCACTTGATAGTTTCCAGCCTGTGCGTACTCGTGAACTATCTTGTGCCGACGCGGGAACGCATCGCCATCACTGAACGGCCGACAACCGGGGGTACTGCCCGTAACAGTCCCATCTCCAAACACCCACTCAGCCCCTACGCAGTACAGGGCTTCGTTGCTGTCCGGACCGCCAACGATCACCGCGGCGAACTCGAATCGTCCGGCTTCCTCCGTAAACTCCAGTTCGATATGGTACGTCGCAGCAAGCTTATGGTTTATCGCAGGTTGTCCAATCGCCGGCTCATTCGGCGGCTCGCTACGATCGACAGGCGCAGCTGGGTTCTGAGATGCCGCACCGCTTGCCGTCTGCTGAGAGTCGGTCTTTTCACTGGTATAGCAAGCCGACGACAGCGTGAGCAACGCAAGGGCAGTGACAATCGTTGCTGACAATCGAGCGTAAGTGGTGCGCATACCTAATTTTTGCACAGGCACTCCAGCCGACAGTGGAAGTTACCTCGTCATTTCGAAAAGCGAAGTAATCCCGACAAAAGCCTCAGCCGTTCAACGCCGCCAACACCCACCGCCCTTTCGGTAAACGTGGCGACGTCACACGACTCCTGCCGATCGCCCGGTAAGTGCGGCCAATACCGCACTAGTAGCGCAGCGCCTCCGAGGGCGTGATACGGGAAGCCTGTCTCGCCGGTAGCAAGGTATTCAGTAGCGAGAACACCACCGCAACCAGCACGATGATCGTCACGTTCAGCCACGGGATCACGAATGTCACTGCGTCGGCATCGGCTCGAATTGAATTGAAAATATTCCAGCCGATCAGAGTTCCCAGTCCGATACCCAGGATCGAGCCCAGCACAGCCACAACACCCGACTCCATCAGGAACTGAATCTGTATCATCCGGCCCTTGAACCCGAGTGCCCGCATCATTCCAATCGACTGCCTGCGTTCGACGACCGCCCGGAACGACACAACACCGAGCGAAGCCACACCGACCAGCAATCCAAGACCCATGAAGCCCTGGAACAACTGGTTGAAGGCATTGTTCTGAGCCTGGTTGTCTGCAATATCCTGCTCGGTCGCCCTCGCGGTCATACCGTGATCGATAAAAGCCGTCTCAAGCAAACGCGTTACCTCTCCCACCCGCGAGGGATCAGCAACCACGAACTTATAACTATCGAACGGCACCGGCTTGTTCGAAATCTGGTCCAGGACCCCTGGATTCATGTAGATATCTGCCTCACCGAATTCGAACACATCGGCAAACTGATCAAGCACGCCAATCACAGTGCGCCTGACAGCATTTCCGGCGCCGCCCTGCCCGATCGGTGGCCGGATAGTGATCTCGACTCTCTCGATCTCGCCCTTCAGATCACCGTCTATGCCGTCCATCCTGAAAGTCGTTCCTTCGGTTGGCGGCCCACCGCCAAAATCATCCGTAACAACGATGTTCCCTGCAACAACTGCAAGTGTTGGGTCAGTCGCGACCGAAGCCCAGATTTCCGCGGGAGTACTCCCGTACTCGGGGTCCCAGTGAGTCAGCTTGAAATTGTTGTTCGCAAGCCAGTTGCCGTCTGAGGCGATAATTCGCGCGCCCTTGAACGTCAGGTTCTCAGCACCGTCCTCGCGCGCCTCAACCCACAACTTCGCCTGCGACGCAATAACCGTGAAGTCTGAAACCGAAAGCTCACCACCACTGGCCGCGATTACCGCATTCGCGTCGTCGATCGGCAACTCTGGATCGATTGCAGCTCTTATATCGAATCCGCCGGAAACCAGGTCCGGCTCGTCTTCAATTGCGTTCCCGAGGTTACTGAGAATCGCAAAGATCATCAGCGTGAATATCACCAGCGAGAACATTGCCAGGGTCAACCCGGTACGGAACCTGGCCGCCATGGGATACGCGATGGCCATCTTCACAACAGGGCGAAGATTTCCGGTCGGTCCAACCATTTTCGAAACCAACCATACGATTACTTCGGCGTTGTGCATGACCACCCACACCGCCGCAGCGACCAGCGATACCCCCGACAGCAAGAACATCTCCACGCCGCCATCAAGCTCGCCTCTCAGACCGTCCAGCGCCGTAAACGGGAGACCCCAGAAGACCAGCATCGCCAGTCCGATGAAAGTCATGGAAACGCGTTTCTGAAATTCTTCGCGGTAACCGCGGCGATCAAGAATCCGACGCATGCCAAGCCCAACGCCAATTATCATCAGCGTAACGCCCACACTCCACAACGCGGCGTTGTTGCTCGCCAGCCCCTCGATACCCTTCTCAGGGTGCATCCCGGTCAGTGCCAGTACCAGGCCCACCGGAATCAATGGCCAGCCAGCTGCCAACCACGGCTGCACCAACTTGAACAACTTCCAGAAGAAAATAATCAGCCAGTACCCAATGGCTTGCCCCACCACAGCACCCATGGGGACCTCG
Source organism: Chloroflexota bacterium (assembly GCA_027623655.1). Lineage (GTDB taxonomy): Bacteria > Chloroflexota > Dehalococcoidia > Lucifugimonadales > Lucifugimonadaceae > Lucifugimonas. Next base: position 23,919 of record JAQBVG010000024.1, on the reverse strand, counting down.
GTCGTCTCTTCACTTGCGGCAAGCGATAGGAATCCCTGCCCGACCGCCAACACCCAGACCAGGAACACGACAATGCGCAGTCCAATCCCGCGTCCTGACCTCTTCAAGCGCCAGGTATCCACGGCGTACGTCAACGGACCGCCCAGCCACCGAAGCGCAGTCTTGACTCGTCTGCCAGCACCGGGTGTCTCATCCGACACGAATTCCTGACCAAGCCCTCGAATTGCGACGACAATGTTCAGCTTGCTAACGCGATAGGCAGAAATCACAACCGTAACGGCCGTGATCACGAGTCCCAACGAAAACGCCACCAGTATCGATTGCAGCGTCACCGAATAAGTGAACCTGAAATCATCCGAATCGCTTATAACACCGGCCATTATCTGTACCAGTGCGACGCTGGCGATAATCCCGAGCACGGCGCCCAGCGCGGCCGCGCCGATCGAGTACACGATTCCCTCGTACGTAAACATCTGCACCAGGTGCCGCCGTTTTGTTCCCACTGCACGAATAATGCCCATTTCGGTCATTCGTGAGGCGGCGAGCATCACGAACACGAGGAAGATCAGCAGAAGCCCGACAATTATCGAAAATGACCCGAATATGCTGAAAATCAACGTGATCTCAGTCCCGACCAACTCGGCGAGATCAAGCCCGCGATTCTTGATCGCGTCAACCTGTAGTACAACCAGTTGAGACATAGGCACCAGTAGCGACTGAGCCAGTTCCGGGTCGCCTATCTCCTCGATGACACCCGCCACAATCGCGAGCGTGATCGTGTTGGTTACGGCAATCTTGAACTCATCACTTTGGCTGTCTTTTTCGAGCTCTGCTACCAGTTCTTCCAATGAGTTACTCGAGAACGGACCCGCCGAAGCACCCCCGCCGTTGTCCAGCTTCGCCTGCAAAGCCTCGACAATCACCGGGTTCTTGAACGCCCTGAAAATCGATTCGGCAGCATCCCCGTCGATAAACGCGAGCTGCAACTCTTCGGCGAAATCCTCTGAGACCTGTTCATCGACCCTGAGACCGCCCTGAATCGAAACCTCGATCAAGTTGTACTGGCCTTCTCGACCCAGGACACGCTGTAATGCCGAGACCGGAAGCAACGCCGACGCACGAGTATCGCCGTCGCCACCCGCAATGCCCTTACTCTCGACAATCTCGACGACGGTGTACTGACTGCGCCCCGATGGCGCGACCAGGGTGACCACATCCCCCACTCCAGCATCGAGTGAATCCGAAAGTGATCGGTTAATTATCGTTTGGCCGTCCTGCAAACTCCGCAGATCGGCCTGGTTGCCGTCGATGTTTTTCAGTCCATCAAATCCGCCAAGCGAATCAACATCGAAACCCACGACGAAGGTTGCCGCAACCGTTTTGCTAGTGGCCTCGTTCAGCACGGGCAACTGCTCACGAATCAGTGGCATCACCCCATCTACGCGCGAATCGCCTGCGACTTCGCCCCGGACACGCTCTACGAGTGAACTATCGAGATAGTCGTCACCAAATCTCGCCAGTATCGGCGAACGCAAACGGACATCGGTTTCACCAAGCACGTCCAGAACGACCGTGCGAATCGAGCTGGAAATCGAATCGCCTATCGCGAGAGCCGACATGATGATGGTTGTACTCAGCATCAGGCCGACAATGATCAGCACCGTTTGCGCCTTGCGGCGGGGAATATTGCGCAGGGCAAGCTTCAACAGGATTCTGTTGCGCAGCGCCATGAACAGCACGATAAGAAGGATCGCGACCACCCCACCGAACAAAACGCTGGCGAGTACGTTCATCTCGACACCAAAGAGCTTTTCCAAAGCAGAAGCCCCTTAGTTTTCCGACTCGTCTGGATTGCCAGGCGAATCACCGTGAGCGCCTGGAGAAGCGGAAGCACCGCCTGAGGCTGAGTCGGCCGCACCGCCCGACCTGGCCGTCCCGTTGTCGATGATCTCGCCATCACTCATCCGCACGATACGATCGGTCACCGCGCCCACGGCTCCGGAGTGAGTCACCAACACAAAAGTCTGACGGTGCTCTTTGTTCAGGCGGACAAGTAAGTCCATGACCTCCGACGCATTGGTCGAATCGAGGTTCCCCGTGGGCTCATCCGCCCACACGATCGCCGGGTCATTCGCCAGCGCCCGTGCAATGGCAACTCGTTGTTGCTGCCCACCCGATAGTTCGGCAGGTAAATGATCCGTCCGATCGCCAAGGCCTACCAGATCAAGCTTCTCTGCTGCCCTGGCTCGGGCCACTTTTTGCGAGTGTCCTGCCAGTACAAGCGGAAGCTCAACATTCTCCTGGGCGCTGAGGACCGGCAACAAGTTGTAGGCCTGGAACACGAATCCCATTGAACTGGCCCGATAGTCGCTGAGTGCGTCGTCCGACATCGTCCGGAGCAACTGACCGGCGATGCTCACGTCCCCGGAATCGATCGCATCGAGACCCGACATGCAGTTGAGAAGCGTCGTCTTGCCAGATCCGCTCGGGCCCATCACCGCGACCATTTCACCCGGCGTTACTTCAAACGAAACGTTCTTCAACGCCTCGACAACAACGTCCCGTGATCGGTAGGTTTTCGTTACTCCTGAAGCGGAGATAATCGGCCCACTGCGCATCAACGACGCTCCTCTGTCAACGAACTGAAAATTACCCGCCAACCAAATTACCACTGTGTCGGAAAAATGGGACGAACCGAATCCCTCTGGAGGGTGATTTTTACATGTACGCTAGTTCTCCCATCGAAACCGGCCAACCGGAGTAACAATGACCAGGCTGATCCTTATACGACACGGCGAGACCGACTGGAACGTCGAAAAAAGAAAACAGGGCCGAAACGATCAACCCCTGAATGCCAGAGGTACGGCGCAGGCGAAACTTGCAGCCGACTACGTGAAATCTGCGTTCGACATCGTCAAAGTCTGGTCGTCACCACTACAGCGCTGCTTCAGGACCGCCGCCGACCTTGGCCTGCCCGTCCACACCTCCGATCTCCTTCTTGAGATCGACTACGGCCAGTGGGAAGGGATGCTTGAGTCCGAAATCGAAGAGAGATATCCCGCATACGACCGTAGTGCTTTTATTGCTGGCGACCCTCCCGGTGGCGAACTGCGTTCCAATCTGCCGTTCAGAGGGCGCCAGTGGATTCTCGAATCACGGATAGCCGACGACGACGGCGATGTCGTTTTGGTCGGTCACGGCGGATCGATGAAAGGACTGCTTGTCGCACTTCTCGATCTGCCCGACCACGCGATGCACAACTTCGAGATCGATAACTGCTCGGTAACCACGGTCCAGATCGACAACGCTGTCTACGGCACAAACCGCCTTACCACCCTCAATCACACTGCACACCTGGCAAGCGTGAATGGGGCCTGAATTCCCGTCTTCCGGGCACGATTTGTAGGCATCTGTGAACACATCCCCGGATCATCAAACCTCGCATCGGGCACCAGGACGAGCAAAAGCCCTCATGGTCCAGGGCACGAGTTCTTCTGTCGGTAAGAGCGTTATAACCGCCGCCCTCTGCCGAATACTTGCTCAGGATGACGTCAACGTCGCGCCGTTCAAGGCACAGAACATGTCGAACAACTCCTACGTCACCGCCGACGGCGGCGAAATGGGGCGCGCCCAGGTTGTCCAGGCGCAGGCCGCAGGCGTCGAACCGCACACCGATATGAATCCAGTACTGTTGAAACCCGAAGCCGACAGCCGGTCGCAGGTGGTGATCAACGGCAAACCGGTCGGCAGCTTCGAGGCACGTCGGTATTGGGGTGATCAGACAGTGGTTTGGACTGCCGTTACCGAGGCGTACGATCGACTTTCTGTTCGACACGACGTGATCGTGCTCGAGGGCGCCGGGAGCCCCGCCGAGGTGAACTTGCGCGATCGAGATATCGTGAACATGAGAATGGCAGCCTACGCCGGCGCGTCTGTAATCCTGGTCGGAGATATCGACCGCGGCGGCGTTTTCGCATCGCTACTCGGTACGCTGGAGTTGCTCACACCCGAAGAACGGGCAATGGTCAAGGCGCTGGTCATCAACCGATTCCGTGGCGACCGCACCCTCCTCGACCCGCTGCCGGAAATGATCGCCAAGCGCACTGGCCTCCCGGTAGCTGGCGTCGTCCCGTTCCTCTACGACTTACAGGTGAAAGATGAAGACGGCGTAACCTTCGGCGACTTCGATCCCCCAGGCACCACACTCCCCCGGACCGGCGGAGCGTTGGAGATGGGGAGCCCCCTCGGCACGAGCACGAATTTGCACGTGGCCCTGAGGGTGGCCGTGATCGGCCTGCCGAGGGTATCGAATCACGACGACATCGACCCCTTCCGACGTGCCGGATGCCGGGTCATGGTAATCACGAGTCCACAGGAACTGGCCAACGCACACATCGTCATCATTCCAGGTTCAAAAAGCACGATCGCCGATCTCCGCTGGATCAAATCCAGAAAACTTGATAAAGCCATTGTCGAAGCAGCCGACCGCGGAGTTACGGTCATCGGCATTTGCGGCGGTTACCAGATCCTGGGCCGACACCTTGACGACCCCAATGCAACAGAGTCACCGGAACCACAATCTGAACCGGGCATCGGTCTACTTCCGGTAAACACCGTCTTCGACACCGAAAAGACGACTCGAAGAGTAAATGTCGAAATTCTCGAAACGAGTTGTGGGCCACTGCGGGGAGCGACGGCCCGGGGAACCGGATACGAGATTCATTCCGGGATTACGACAGGCGAAACGACCGCACTATCGACGCTGAGCGCCGATTCGACGCCAGCCCCGCGAACCTTTAGTCCCGTGCCCCCCGGAGAGAAGGCAAGGTTGAGGGGAATCGAACGCCCGCCTGCAACCACACACACATGGTCCGACGGCGCTATATCCGGCAATCTCCCCGTCATCGGGACCTATGTCCACGGACTCTTCGACAGTCCCGACATTCTCCGTCGACTTCTAATTACGACCGCCGACGCCCACGGCCTGCCCAGCCCACAGATCCCCGAATTCTCGATGGAAGCCGAATACGACCGCCTGGAAGACGCAGTCCGGGAGTCCCTCGACATGAACCTCATCCGCTCACTGCTCGTCTAGCCCGTTCCCCGGCACCGCTCCACGACACTGCGGCGCTCTCCACCGTCGGCCCCGGCACCAACCCGCGCCCTCAACCACCCCTAGATCCCGACCAACGCAGAGGGGCACCCACTCACGTACCGCGCCCGACCGCTACCTGTCAGAAAGAGTCGCAGCCGACCCGGCCCGTGCAAGTTCGAAGAGCACAGCCACCTCCGGTACCTGCCCAGACCGCTCAATCAACCCTCGTCGCAACTGCGACGCCCGGCCTTGCGTGTAGTCGCCAACGGAGCCCGCGACCTCCGTCTCACTACCCGGACTCACCGGTGGCTCGACGACCAGCAAGTCCCTGGCCTCCAACGCCGCCTCGACGTTGCGCATATTGTTTATCCCGACCGCCATTGGACAGAGGACCACGTGATCAGCTGCCCGTACGAGCTCAAGGTGACGTGAATGCTGCTCGTTGGTAATCGCTGAAAAAGGCGGCGCACCAACGTAATCGAGACCGAGACGCTCTGCCGCCTCTCTATCCGAATCACCGGTCCCCAGTACTCCGGCCGTCACCGTGTAACCGGCAACACGTAACTGATGCATCAACTGGCGTCCACTGCCCGCGCCGCAGATCAGGTGAACAGTCCTGCCCGTACCGATCAATCCAGAAGATTCAGAATAATGGCTGCCTAGCAGCAGCACGTGCGGCTTCCCGGTGACCGGGTCCGGCTCCACCAGCCCCTCAACCCCGAACGCAGTTCGCAAGTTCTCCGGCGTCAACACATCCCACGGCGTCCCTTCGGCAATCTTTCTACCCTTGTGCAGCAGGACCAGCCGGTCACAGTAACGGGCCGCCAACGAAAGATCGTGCAACACTACGATTGCCCCCGCTCCCCGCCGATTCGTCTCCTCACGCATCAGGTCCATGGTCAACATCTGATGCCACAGGTCTAGCGACGCGGTCGGCTCGTCCATCAGCAACACGTCCGCCTGTTGTACCAGCACCCGCGCCAGCACCACTCTCTGCCGCTCGCCGCCCGACAGCGTGTCGAGTTTGCGGTCGGCAAACTCCGATGTCGACGTACGCTCCATTGCGGCCCGCGCCATCTCGCGGTCGCTCGAACCCTCAAGCGCGAATCTGCCCAGGTGCGGGTACCGACCCATCAGCACCGCCTCGAACGCCGTGAACGGGTGACTCTCGGCCCGTTGTGGCATGTACGCCAGTCGTCGAGCACGATCGCGAAATCCCAACCTGCCGCCATGCCCGGAGCCAACACCCACGACCGAAAACCCGTCGACCGCGACCACGCCCGACTCCGCATCGAGTAGCCCGGCAATCGTCTTCAGCAGGGTCGTCTTGCCGCTGCCGTTAGACCCCACAACACCTACTACCTCGCCTCGCCAAATATCCAGCGAAACTGAATCGACAATAACCTTCCCTCCGAGCACGGTCGTCACCTCTGCAACCCGCAGCAACGGCCACTCAACTCCGCCACCGGCGTCGTCGCCAGTCCCGTTCAGATCCGACACTGCACTCGCCCGAGCATCAGCATCAGCAGCCCCAGGAACGGAATGCGTCATGATCCCCGGCCCACGTAATCGACCCGATCGGGCGCTCGGCTCAAGAATCCCAATTGATCAATCACCCCAGTTCGTAAAATCCTCGAACGCCACGCCTGAAAACGCCGATGGGTACAGCAAACCGGCCAGCTGCTCAATACCGCGAACATTCCAGTGTGACAGGGTCGTGTGATACTTCGGTTCAACGTAAAATACCTGTCCGTTTTTGACCGCGGGCACTTCTGCCAGTGCAGGGCTCGACATCAGCTCGTCGATGAAGGTATTCGCACTCTCCAGTGGCTGTGGCACGATAATCACATCGGGATTGATCGCGGCTATCGACTCGATGCTGACCTGCTGGTGGCCCTCGATACCCGAATCCGCTGCTGCGTTGATCGCACCGGCCTGCTCGATAATGCCGCCCTCCGTGGTGCCCGAACCCGCGGCAAACGCAGAGGTCCATTTCGAGACCGACAACACACGTGTTCCGACACCCGTCGACGCACCGGCCAACCCATCTGTGATCAACCGCATCCTCGACTCGATTTCATCGACGAGTTCAAGTGCCTCTATTTCTGCGCCAACCATGTACCCGATCAGCAGAATGTTCGGAATGTTGCCGAGCGCAGAGCTTTCAAGGTTTGTACGCGCCACGGGTATTCCGGCACCTTTCAGCAATCCGACTGTTTCCGCATTCGTGAACCTCGATGCAATGATCACCTCCGGCTCGAGTGCTACGACTTCCTCAGGATCGAAGCCGATCATCTTGTGATCGGCCGAAAGAGCAGCGATATTCGACTGTTCATCGTCCACAAAAAAGCTGTAAACAGCGGTGAGTCGATCAAAATCCACGAGCGCTGCAAGAATCTCGGAGTGACCCAGCGAAAGTGAATGAATCTTCGTAGACGGGGCAGTCAGACTTATCACGCCCTCAGGTGTTTCTACGCTGCGAGGCCAGCCGAAATTAGTTGGATCGACAATCCCGGGAACATCTGCAAACCGGATCAGGTCCGGCGCGGGCACCGGCGAAACGGTAGCGGTCGACTGCACCGCGGTTGCCTCCACGGTCGCAGACACCTCAGCTTCTTCGCCGCCACCACACGCCACGATTGCCGCGGCCACCACCCCGGCAATCACCAGTAACAAACTGTTCACGTTCACTCGTCGCACCGTTCCGGCTCTCCAACTCAACTTCATCACAACCTTTCAGACCAGCTAATTCCGCTCGGGGCGGTCACAACATCGATGTGCGCGAGCGATTTCGCACGAGCAGGTAGACAAAAAATGGTGCACCGATCATCGCCGTAAGAATCCCCACCCGAAGCTCGGCGGGCGACAGGATGACACGGGCTGCGGTATCGGCAACAAGCAAGAACAGCCCACCGCCAAGGGCACTCAACGGCAGCAGCACCCTGTGGTCGGCCCCGACTGCAAGTCTCACCACGTGTGGTACCACCAGGCCGACAAAGGCGATGATCCCGGAAAACGCCACGGCCGCCCCCGTGATCAACGAGGCCGATATCAGCAACGTGTTGCGCACCAGCGTGACACGCACACCGAGCGACCTCGCCTCGTCTTCGCCCACCAGCAATAGGTTCAAATCCCTGGCGACAAAAACCGTGATCAAGGCTCCGACCCCGATTATCGGCGCGGCGATCCGCACAGACTCCCAGCGGGCAGTGTCTACACCGCCTGCGATCCAGAAAATAATCTGCCGCTGGACGTTCAGGTCGTCAGTGAGAATGATCGTGGCGGTCGTTACAGCTCCCAGGAACGAACTGACGGCGATACCGCCGAGTAGCAACGTAGCCATCGAAAATCGACCGCCCACCGATGCGATCAAGAACACTATCGTCATCGAGATCGCCGAACCGACGAACGCAAACAGGGGCAAGAACAGTGTCGAGACCGTACTCGCTCCCGACGCGATTGCGAACACGGCGCCGGTCGCCCCTCCGCTCGACACTCCGATGATCCCCGGATCGGCCATCGAGTTGCGAAACAGCCCCTGCATGATTCCGCCTGAAATTCCCAGCGCGGCGCCAACAAAAAATGCCAGAAATATTCTGGGCAGCCGAATGCTCTGAATAATCGCCTGCTCGGTCGGAGCGGCTGTCGACTCGCCGATGCCAGCGAGATCCAGCAACGTTGTGGCGGTGTGGCTGATCGGGATGTTGAAGGGTCCAACAGCCGAAGCGACGACGATCATCATGATCGTCAGTGACCCGAGCAACAGCGCACCGCCAGACAACCGCTTCACCACGGTCGACCCTGGCACTCCGCCTGTCGGAACGCTATTTGCAAACTCAACGGCCAATAAAAAACCCCTGACTGCTACGTCAAGGGTTCACAAACAGCTACTCGCGTCCAGACGGACCAGTGGAACAACGGTAAGCCATCGTGAGGCCACGCCCTATGCGGGGAGCAGTCACTCAAATGCTCCTCGGCAGGTCTCCTGGCTCCCGGACTATTGGTCGATATTCCTTCGATACAACGACTGGTTCGCTCCTTCCCGTTGTTTTACCAACAGTGGCTCGATGCGAACCGTCTTCCCGGTTACAGTGGCGCTACCGCAGCGGCTTTTCACCGCTTTCCCGTTTTGGTCCCGGCGACCGCTAATCGATCGTCAGGGACACCGAGGAACCACAAATATTCGATTGTCCGACTGAGGCTAGCGGCCCACCTCCAAACTGTCAATCCGCTGAGACTCGCGATCACTCAATAAGTCAAAACACTTCGACCCACATGCACCACGCACACGCCCTGCGAGCTCATCTGCGGCGCGACAACCACCGCCTTCGGCAACCTACAGTTCGCGAATGTCCAATCCGCCGAAAGCAAACACCGCTCTGTCGCCTGCCAGGGCCGTTTTCACTGAACTAGTCCTGCTCAGGACTCACCGCTAACGACCTGATCTCAAATCAATACGCGGCCATTCCCGCAATTTTCGCTGTTATGGGTTAAAATTAAGTCGCAGTCGTATATCAGGCAGAACCGGCACGTCACCAGCCGCACTCGAAACTGCAACTCGGAGCCAGCGCATATATGAGTCCATCTTCACCAGCAAACAAGAAACCTGCAGAAACCGAACAACCGGTAGCCAAGACTGGTGGATGTGTCCATCACTGGGTCATCGACCCTCCTAATGGCGCCGTCAGCATGGGACACTGCAAGAACTGTGGTGAAGCGCAGGAATTCCGCAATTCCTTTGAATACTCGTCCTGGTACGGAACCAAGTCACCCGTCGCCAAGGGTGGCAAGGGCGAGTCTGATAGCAAATCGCCTGCGGGCAAAACCCCCGACGACAGCGACTCGTCCGACGACGAATAGGCCTACCTGAACAGGTCTCTTTTCGCGGGTCGATGCAAACGACCGATAGAAAATTCACCGGCCACCCACCTCACGCCGCGAACGATCGCGACCGGAACTCTGCCGCTCTCGCCCATCACCAGCTGGGCCGCCGACGCAACTTCGTCGGCGAGCGACACCGTGCTGGTCAGCATCTCGCGGTCAAAATCGTCAGGAGTACCCCGCAGGTCAATTAGCGGATCAAATCCCGCCGTGCCGATCGCCACGTTCGTCGATCCTTCCCGCCACGGCCTGTTAAACGTGTCAGAAACCAGCACGCCGATCTCTATGGCAGAATCGCGACCAGCGTCCCCCCCGCCTCTGATAGCGTCGATGATCGCACGCCTGATATCGCGGGCCGACCGATCGGAATCTTCCGGAAGCGTCGTAACAATATCCTCGCCATCGATGTTCGACTGATCCACACCCGCATTCGCACAAACATACCCGTGCACGGTCTCGACTATCAGGACTCCCGGAACAGCACGTACGACTCGTGCTGTTTGGTCAAGTATGATCTGGACCAGTCGGTTGTCCTTCTCGACTTTGTCGGCGAGCTTCATCGCCTCAACCGACGGTGTCTGCGCGCTCAGTCGTTTTACAGCCCCCTCGGCTTTCGACACTACCTTCTGCGCAACCACGATCAGATCGCCATCCATCACCTGCACTCCGGCAGCTCTGGCGTGATCCACAATCAACAATCCGATCTCGTCACCCTGGACGATCTCGGGCAGTCCCGCGATTGGAATAACAGAAATTCCCGACGGAACCTGGAAACTCGACCTGCTCAACTAATACTCCATCCTGAAGAGATCACCTTCTGGAACAAGTTTGAACAACTCGTGGTACTTGCGGTCGTTGTGAGTTGAATATAACGGAACAACGCCGATATTCATCGCAACAATCGATTCGATCCGTTCCAGGTAGTAGCCACCCCTCTCCTCAGGCATCCTGTCGCCGTAGTACTCAACCAGCTGATCCCAGTACCAGTCAAATTGAAGCAAATTGGGTCCGATAACCATGACATCCAGATCGGCATCCTCCACCTGGGCCTGGTATGTGAGTGCGAACAGTTGAGGTTCTTCCGCCAGCACAATGCCCCCGGCCGCCACCGAAATGGTCGATCTGGCGAAGTCGGCCGGCTCCCGGTTTCCCGAAACGTCGACATCGTCCCAACCCGCCAAGACCGACCATGCGGGTATTGCCATCGCGACGACGACAAACAATCCCACGTAGATCTGCCTGGTGTACCGGGCAATTCGCTTTTCGCGGGCGGCATATCGCTTGATTCCCTGGCCGAGTACAGCAACACCGACCGCGATCCACAGTGAGAACAACATGAAGCCCGAAATCAGGTAGATAAAACTGTCGAGCGAGTTATACGCGACGGCATAAACCGCAATTGAAAGCACTGCGGCCACCGACGCCAGGACAAACCCACGGCAATATGTCCATATCGAGGTCAATCCGGCGATTCCTATTACCGTACCTACGAACGTGAACTGCGTAAAAAGTAGTTCGGCCGTTTTCGAAATGCGGCCCGGTAGCAACTCGCTCGAAAGCCCGAAGGCGTACGGTTGGTAGATCGACGCCGAGGCCATCCACCGGAATCCCTCAAATGTATTAGGTGCCCCCCAGCTAACAAGCGGATTGGCCGAGGCCGCTACCGGCACGTACACGTACACCGATAGCCCGAGTACCAGACCGGCAATCGGCCGCCAGTCGAACACTCCTCGCCAGCGTTCCCGCCTCCACACCAGCCACAGGATCCACAACCCGAACGGTATGCCCGCTAGCACGAGCGTTACGTGGTTGCCCAACCCCAGCCCGAACAAAACAGTCATCAGCGTTCGGTTCTTGATTCCCGAACTGCCACTCCGCAACTCTTCCACAACGCCCAGCGTCAGAACCAGCAGCACGGCGCCGAAGAGCGCATTCAGCGTATAGACCTCTGTAACGGTCGACTGCGTCCAAAACAGCCGCGACGACGCGAACGAAAGTGCGGCCAGCATGGCTGACGCACGCACAGAACCGCTGCCACCGACCTCGATAGAAGGCAGCATGTGGAGCAACCGCGCGGCCGCCACGTACACAAACGGCACCGTGAGGGCGCCCAGGACCGCCGACAGGAGATTAGCCCGAAAGGCATGCTCGCCAAAAGCGACCACGTCGCCAAAGGCTCGGAGCAGCAACGTGTACGTCGGGTACCCGGTCGGATGAGGTACGCCGAACACCCGGGCAGCGGTTATGAAATCACCCCCGTCCGCGCCGGTATTCAACCATGTGATGCCACGTGACATCGTCGAAACGTAAATAAGAAGCGAAAACCCAAACAGCGCAACGAGGACCAGTCGGTGCGATACGTGTGAGCCTCGGATGTTCAAATTATTGAGCAATTTGGTTCCAGCAATGCCAGATCGAACCGCCGCCGACGCTTTGCGGCAAGTAGTAGACCAGATTATCTGGCCAAAACAATGCCCGAAAAGACAATGGTCGGCTCGGAGCAAAAGAAAAGGGACCCGAGTTGCGGGTCCCTTTTCCAATCTATTCACTACGAACTTATCAGGAGTTCGATCGTACCTTGCTTGCACGGCGTGCCGTGAACAGGCCAGTGGCAACCAGTGCCAGACCTGCAAACAAAGCAGCAATCAGAGCACCCATACCGGGCGTGGTGTCACCCGTAATCGGAAGACTTGGCCCACCTGAGGTCATCGTGTCCGGCGGCTGCAACGCAGAGGTTACAGCGAAGATCGAGTGTGAAACCGTTCTTCCACACACGTTGATGCCGGTGACGAAACTGTTTAGCTCCGTCCAACCCGTAGTTGCGTCGTATCGGGCCATCCCGATTCCGTCCGGACCACCCCATGAGCTAGTGAAGAACTCCGCTGGAACCGGTGCACAAATCGTTGTCGGTTTGTTGGTCGTGAAGTGCCCCGGAATCGGAACCAAATCACTACCGACAAACTGGATATCAATTGCAGGACCAAGTATGAATCCACCGTTCGACCCTTCGGTCGGTCGTGTTGGCGGCGGAGGCACGTTTCCTGGGGCCACGACCAGGATCCTCGCGCCAACCTGGGTGACGTTCGGAATCGCCAACGGCGGGAACAAGATGCTTGCGCCAGATCCCGAGGGTCCCTGGACCGTGGTGCCTGACGGAGGCACATTGGCCCAGCCAGTTCCAATCGTTCCCGGGAAGTTCAGCGGAGTCGATGGGTCAACAGAGGACGGTTCCGCCGGGCCAGACTGTGGCAACGCAAGAACAGTCACATTGACTACCCGGCCGCTCGACGGGACGGCGCCACCACCACCCTGTGTGGCGTGGACCGTGAGGGTCCCGGTACATGCCGCACCGGATCCGGTAAACACCGGGTTTCGTACGCTCGTGCTGCTCAACGCTCCACAAGCGCCTACGCTCCAGAACCAGCTGACAGAGTCCAGGTTATTGTTGGCAGCGCCGAGGTCGTTGTACGACGTGGCGGCGATACCTAATTTCTCACCAACATTTAAGGTGATCGATTTGGGTGCTTTCACGTCTGTCAGTACTTCGCCAGGTGCCGTCGTCCCAGCCGAGGCGGAACCTGACCAGACAGCCGAATACGAGGCCATAAACAGAGAGACCAAGCCCACCAAAGCGAGTGACACAATCCAACGCTTCGGAATCGCGGAGCCTAGCATCGGCATCCTCCTGAAAGTTTCTTTTTGCAAGATACTTCTACTCACCTGCTCGCAATCCGTACTCGCGAGCATTGATATTTATTACTTCGTTCAGCGCGCGAATACGCCCCAAGCAAATCCCCGGGCACAACTCGACTGAAATTCGACTGTTTTATATTCAACACGGAATTCAACGACCGTCTGTATTCCAAACGGCACTCGGTCACGATACACCACGGCAAAAACGCCAGTCAAGACGATTTATACGCGCCAAACCTCTAGTTTGACCTACGATTGAACCATTCTTGAATGACGGTTAGACCAGTCTGCATCGCCTCTAATCTAACTGCGCACCATTACGAGACCATTACCAATCATACCCTTACTCACTGATATCGAGCGCATTATGGCATCTGTAGAATCGCGGTTCACTACGAATCACACGGCGACAGACGCCAATTCACCGGGGAGCAACTAAAATAATGGATCTGGGAATCAAAGGCAAAGTAGCTCTGGTCACTGGCGGAAGTCGTGGCCTGGGCCGTCAATCAGCCCTGGCACTCGCGGCTGAAGGCGTAAATGTAGCCGTATGCGCACGCGGCAAAGATCGCCTTCTTCAAACCGCCGACGAGCTCAGATCGACTGGGATAAATGTTGGGGCATACGTTGCCGATCTTGGAGACGAGAGTGGCGCAGCTAACCTTGTGGCAAAAGTCGAACAGGAACTTGGCCCAGTTGAAATCCTCGTAAACAACGTGGGCGGCAGCCTCGGCACATCCGACCTCGTAAACTCATCTCTCGAAGATTTTCACCTGGTCATGAACGCAAACCTGTGGTCTGCGGTCGCCCTTATGAAAATCGTCATTCCCGGCATGCAAAAAAGGCGTTGGGGCCGGGTGATCAACATTTCCTCGATATACGGCCGAGAATACGGTGGCACCGCACCCTACATGACCGCTAAAGCAGCAATGATCGCCGCTTCTAAGCACACCGGGATGGCAGTCGCAAAAGACGGTGTGACCGTGAACTCGGTCGCTCCCGGCTCCATTCTGTTCCCGGGTGGGAGCTGGGACCGCTTCATGCAGAACAACACCCCCGAACATGTCGATGAGTTCGTTGCACGTAACCTGCCAATGGGTAAGTTCGGGTGGCCCGAACCGATCGGAGCTGCTGTCGCTTTCCTCGCGTCGCAACAGGCCGACCTCATCACCGGAGCCTGTCTGAACGTCGACGGCGGCCAGTCTCACAACCTCTTCTAAACAGGTGTCATACTTGGCCCGATCACCTCGCCCCTCGAGGGAAAGGGCCAGGACTGGTAGAGGTCGGGCACACAGGCAATAGATCAGACCCGGGAAAATATCCCCCGACAAGACAGCGTGTGCTGAACTCGCGAATCACGACCGCAGTCACCCGCTGGGGCCAACATCCCACCGCCGCCGACCATCACCCGCGCCCCGATTGATGTGGGGTGGGCACCGGTGAATCCACAAATTCTCTGCAACTCCGCCGCCTTCACCATCCGAAAAACAAAAAACCCGGGCATAACAACCCGGGGTTTTTCGTATCCAATCAGCAACCGTCTGGTCCGAGGAGGCGTTTCATGATCAATCAGACCATATCGATTCAGGCCAATCTTGCCGTGCGGGCCTTTACTGCGCCCGGCGACGAACACGGACTAGGCGACCTCTACAGTCGCCCCGGCCGCTTCGAGCTTTGCCTTGGCGGCATTGGCGTCATCCTTGTTCGCACCCTCAAGAACGGCCTTCGGTGCGGCCTCAACAAGGTCCTTGGCTTCCTTCAGCCCCAGCGGAGTCAACTCACGCACAGCCTTGATGACAGCAATCTTCTGGGCGCCAATTTCCTTGAGAATTACATCGAACTCGGTCTTCTCTTCGGCAGCTGCAGCAGCGCCGTCACCAGCACCGGCTGCAGCGGCAACCGCGACCGGGGCTGAAGCGCTAACGCCGAACTCTACCTCTAGTGCCTTCACAACGTCCGCAAGATCAAGCACCGACATCGCCTTGATCCCTTCAATAAGATCTTCTTTACTCAGGGCCATTTCCGATCTCTCCTGTCTCACCGGCCAAAACTGCCAGGTATTTACTAACTAACTATCGTTCAAATCAGCCCGTGTACAGGCGAATTCCTGGACATCGGGGGTTCATTTCTCGGTCGACGCAGCTACGCAGCCGCACCCTTTTGCAGGTTGTCCACGTGCCGCTGAAGCACGGTAGCCAGGGCCCTGACCGGACCGCTCAGTACCGTCACCAGACCCGTAATTGGGCTGTTCATCGAACCAAGCAGTTTGGCGATCAACTCTTCCTTACTCGGAAGTTTCGCCAGATCGAGAATCCGTTCCGAAGTCAACACGTCCGACGCCAACATGCCGCCCACGACGTTCACAGGCAAACTGTTGTCGGTTGCGTACTTCACCAGCGCCTTTGCAGCGGCTGCCGGATCGCCATCCGTTACGACGAACCCGATCGGACCGATCATGTTCTGCTTGAGTTCCGGCTTGCCAGCCTCATCGGCAGCAATTCGGGCGAACGTATTCTTCACGATCTTGAACCGCGCACCATTAGAGCGAAGCACCTGGCGCAACCCCGTCATATGGGCCACATCGACGCCCCGGTACTCCGCTGCAATAACCAGTGATGAAGACGCAAATACGTCTCTCATCTCCGCTACCAGTTCTCTTCCCTTATCAGTCGGCATTCAACCTCCCGTCCGCGTCCGCATTTGCCAGAAACACACGCGCCCGCCCGGGATTTCATCCAAACGGTGAATTATCAACCAGAAAGGCCAATAAAAAACCCCGGAACCTTGTCCGGGGCGAAACACAAATGCCACCTGAGTGACATTTGAAGGATTCAACCTCGGATGGCGCTTGTGCATTAAACCCTGCCGGTGTCTCAACAACGGGGGGAACCAACTGTCTGCGGTCGCAGTATTCAACTGTTGCAAACTATTCTAACGCCAACTTGAGCCGATCCGCCATCGTTTTGCGATTGTCACGCTGAACCTGCTTCCGTACCGAGAGAAAAACCACCCGTACTACTCCGGTTCAACCACGGAGCTCCGCGTGTCAGCATGGGGTTCTTGATTGACGACAGTTGAATTGTCGTGATCACGGGAAAATTCCAGAAAAAGGACACGAAATCCCTTTATTCACCGACTGCGATGAAATGCATTTCAGAAGGACCATTCCTCCCTTTATGATAGTTTCGAATCATGTCATGCTGTCGGGCTAACTCTTGGTAGTGACGCTAATCCCAGTATCAAAGACGATGACAGCGTCCTTAGCTGTATGAGAACAGATCTCGGAGGTAGCACTCTGGGCACTCACAACAGCGGAATTATCAACAGTGCGTACCAATCGGGACACGACCATGCCTGGCAAATCTAAGCTGTGCGTATTCGGATTACTCACGGTGCTGGTTGTTGCCCTGAGCGGGTGTACCGCGGGTAAGGGCGAACCGGCTTCGGCAAACGAATCCGCTCACATGCGACTACCTTCCGATGATGTGGAAGACATCGTCACTTACGCCGATCAGTTCTCCGTGTTTTCAGTGATAGCCGAACGCGAAATCGAACCTCCGCTTGAGGTTTATGAACGCGGCGAAGGCTACTTGGGGCGCGAAATTACGATCCGAATTGAAGACACTCTGTGGAGTCGCGGCGTGGTTGCCAATGCTGAAGGCGAAATCGACCTGAAGGTCCTGGGATGGGTGATGCACGAGAATGTGCGGAGACCAATCCAATTCAACGATGCGCCGCGCCTTATGCCGGGAACTACCTATGTCGGGCCCCTCGTCTGGTTGACAGGTGAGCCGTTCGGCGATGGCATGTGGGTCGGATACACATCCCCTGCAAACTTGGAAGTTGAAAACGGTCGAATAGTCAAACCTGAACTTGACGCCACTGCGAAGCCGAAACCTATAGTCGAGGCCCTCAGTGGAAAGTCACTCACCGAAGTCAGGCAGGTGTTCGCTGTGGCGTCACCAGATCCATTCTCCCTCGAGTTTTCCGACCTCGATCCCGAAACACGGTGGAGAACGACGACTCGGGCCAGGCAGGCGTCCACCAACTAAAGCTCGCCGCGGCCCTTCCAGTTTCACATGAACAACAAAAGCCGCGGGCGATTTGCTCGGGGCTTTCGATATTCAATTGATCACTCACTGGCCTGGCATCACCAATGCCGACGTCACCGACCCGGTCGGAGAAACAAACAGTGCCTCCTCCCCTCCGAACCGACGCCGCCACACCACTAACGCCGCCTAGACTGCCTGCGTCAACCTGTCCAGCTCAGACTGATCCAGCCTGAACCCGGGTCCCATCGTGGTGCAGAGAGTCACACTCTTTATGAAATTGCCCTTAACCCCATCCGGCCTGGCCCGGATGATCGTCGAGTAAACGCTCGCCAGGTTCTCAAGCAGCTGGTGGTCCTCGAAAGCGACCGTCCCGATTCGGGCGTGAATATTCGCTCCGCGGTCAAGACGTAACTCCGCCCGACCCTTCTTCGAACTTTCGATCGCACTTTTAATGTTCTCGGGCTGCACCACAGTTCCAGTTCGGGGATTCGGCATCAATCCTTTTCGACCGAGATACCGCCCCAACC
This sequence comes from Chloroflexota bacterium, assembly GCA_027623655.1. Taxonomy (GTDB): domain Bacteria; phylum Chloroflexota; class Dehalococcoidia; order Lucifugimonadales; family Lucifugimonadaceae; genus Lucifugimonas. The sequence goes on along the minus strand of JAQBVG010000024.1, from coordinate 5,671 downwards.
GACCGATCTTGCCCATCTGGTCGGGTGTCGCTATTGCAACGTCGAACTCCGACCATCCGCCTTCGATTCGTTTGATGATCTCGTCATCAGCAACATAATCGGCACCGGCTGCGGTCGCAATACGAGCACCATTGCCCTGGGCGAACACCATCACCCGCACCGTCTTACCAGTGCCGTGCGGCAACTCGGCGACCTCTCTGAGCTGCTGATCAGCATGTCGGGGGTCTGCGCCCGTCGCCACGTGAAGCTCAACTGCCTCGACAAACTTCACCTTGGAAAACTCTTTTGCAAGAGCCACAGCTCCCTCCGGAGAGTAACTCTCTTTGTCCGCCACCGCCGCGGCAGCGTTATATCGTTTTCCGTGCTTCGCCATATCACAAATCTCCCGCCGGTTGTCCTGGCTCCCCCTCGTTCCTGTTTGGGGTCCCTGCGCCAGGGCCGACAACTAATATCAAGCCTATTAAAACGCGCTGCTAAAACCGTCAGTCGGTAATTTCGACACCCATGCTCCGGGCGCTACCCTCAATAATCTTCATCGCCGCCTCGACATCAACCGTGTTTAGGTCTGGCATTTTGGTCATTGCGATCTCACGGAGCTTTTTCCGGTTGATCTTGCCGGCTGTGTCGACCCCGACCGCCGACGCTCCACTGGCAATACCGGCTGCCTTCTTGAGCATGTCGGAAGCAGGTGGCGTCTTGAGTTCGAGAGTGAACGACCTGTCGGCGTAGACAGTCAACTCGACCGGCACAATGTTGCCTGCGAGCGGAGCGGAGCGCTCGTTGTATTCCTTCACAAATTGCATGATGTTGACACCGTGCTGACCGAGCGCGGGGCCCACCGGCGGTGCCGGTGTTGCGGCGCCAGCCGGCAGCTGCAATTTGATCATGGCCATGACTTTCTTAGCCAATAGAGCGTTCCTTCGTTTCTAATCCCACCCGTAAAACAATGGCGGGGATGCACTTTCTTTTATTAGGACTTCTCGATCTGGAGAAAGTCGAGTTCAATTGGCGTCTCACGGCCGAAGAACGATACATGCGCGCGGACTTTGCCGCGCTCCTCAAGCACTTCATCTACGGTGCCCATAAAGTCCGCGAACGGGCCGTCCTTAATGCGGACAGCCTCGCCCCGTTCAAATCCAACACGAACACGCGGCGCATCGGATCTCATCCGACTCATTATCCGAGCCACCTCCGCCTCTTCAAGCGGAACCGGCTTCGGGCGCTTCTCGCGCTCGTCTTCAGCTGAAATAAATCCCGTCACACCGGGAGTGTTGCGCACCACGTACCACGACTCGTCGTCCATGATCATCTGGACGATCAGGTAGCCCGCGTACATCTTCTTCTTAACAGTCTTTCGCTCGCCCTCTTTAATCTGCACCTCTTCTTCGGTGGGGACCACAACAGCGAGAATCTTGTCCTTCACGTCCATCGTTGAAACCCGTTGTTCCAGGTTCTTCTGAACGCGATCCTCCTGACCGGAGTATGTGTGGAGGATGTACCAGCGTGCTGCAGATTCGCCCGTCGTACCGCTCTGGGTAGTCATATCTATGTGCCTGAAATAACCGCAATTATGCGTGCGAATAACATGTCGAACAGACCAAGGAGTACACCGATCACAGCCGACAGTATGATCACCATCACCGTAAGACGCGTCGCGTCTTCCCTCGTAGGCCATGTGACCTTTCGAAGCTCGGAGAATACTTCACCGAAGAACCTGACTATCGAGAATCCTGAAGATCTCGAAACCCCTGGTCCCGCTGCGCTACGCGCTGGTGGTCGTGCCAAATCAGTCCGTTACCTTTTTTCTCGAAATAGCTGAGCCTGGCGACAAACGGGACAGAACTTCTTCAGCTCGATGCGATCCGGAGTATTTCGCTTGTTCTTCTCGCTGTTGTAGCTGTAAGTCTTGCACTCTGTGCAGTTCAATACAACCAGGGTGCGGACTGCATTTTTCTTCGCCATAAAAACGCTCTGCTCGATCCTACTGATTGAGTCCCCCTGCTAATGCAGAATCGGACCCAACACCGGTTGGTCCGCTGGCAGTCAATCGCAGACCACCACGCACGGCTCTGGACAACACATCACGACCCCAGAAAGTCGCGCCAGCGCCCGTCAGGTACCGGGTCGAATTGCGCATGAAGACGCATCCTCAACCCGGCGCCGGTGAACGGGCGCTGACAGAAGGTCTCAGTACTTAGCCTACGATCTCAATAAACACACCTGAACCCACTGTCCGACCACCTTCACGAATGGCAAATCGCAGGTTTTCCTCAAGAGCAACAGGGTACATCAACTCGATATTCATTATCGTGTTGTCGCCGGGCATGACCATCTCAACGCCTTCTTCAAGCGTGATGTCGCCGGTTACGTCAGTTGTACGAATGTAGAACTGAGGCTTGTAGCCAGGGAAGAACGGAGTGTGCCGTCCGCCCTCTTCCTTGGTAAGGACATAAACCTGGGCCTTGGCCTTGGTCGATGGGTGGATAGATGAAGGCTTGGCCAGCACCGCACCACGCGCAACCTGTTCACGCTCGATACCGCGGATCAAACAACCGACAGCGTCACCGGGCAAACCCGATTCAAGGGTCTTGTGGAACATCTCAACACCTGTGACGGTCGTTGCCAGAGTGTTTCCAAAACCGACAATCTCGATCTGATCGCCTGTCTTCACGACACCGCGCTCGATACGACCGGTCACAACAGTCCCTCGACCCTTGATGCCGAATACGTCTTCAACCGGCATAAGGAACGGCTGATCGGTCGCCCGCTCGGGAATGTCGATGTAATCGTCAACAGCCTTCATCAACTCGTGAATGGCTTTCACCCACTTGTTGTCGGCGTCTTCCGGGTGCGTAAGGGCCTCGAGGGCGCTTACACGAACGACAGGAATATCGTCACCAGGGAAGCCGTTCTTGGTGAGGAGCTCTCGTACCTCAAGCTCAACCAGCTCGAGCAACTCTTCGTCGTCAACCATGTCCGACTTGTTCAATGCAACGACCAGCTTGGGCACGTTCACCTGGCGGGCCAGGAGGATGTGCTCGTATGTCTGAGGCATGGGACCGTCAGCAGCGGAAACGACCAGGATAGCCCCGTCCATCTGCGCTGCGCCGGTGATCATGTTCTTGATGTAGTCAGCGTGACCGGGACAGTCCACGTGAGCATAGTGACGGGTGTCCGTCTCATACTCTGTGTGGGTCGTCGCGATTGTCACACCACGCTCCCTCTCTTCGGGAGCGTTGTCGATTTCATCGAAAGCCTTCGCCTTAACGTTGGGCTGGGTGAAAGAAAGAACGTTGGTAATGGCGGCAGTGAGCGTTGTCTTGCCGTGGTCAACGTGCCCAATTGTGCCGACGTTCACGTGCGGCTTACTTCGGTCAAATACTTGCTTCGCCATATTCGTCTAACGCCTCCGAATACCGGAGTCTCCTACACTTATCTTTTCTCGTACTTCTAAAAAATGGTGCTTAGCCTGGAGCCCACACCGAGGATTGAACTCGGGACCTCATTCTTACCAAGAATGCGCTCTACCACTGAGCTATGTGGGCCCGACAACATCCCCAACCGGGAACACCTGAAAGTTAACCGGTACCACAAATCTGGTGCAGGGGGCAGGATTCGAACCTGCGAAGCCGTCAAGCGGCAGATTTACAGTCTGCTGGGTTTAACCACTCCCCAACCCCTGCCCAATCTGAAATTTTACCACAGCTAACCGATATTTCACTACGGCCTCTGACGATATTCGTAAGGCTTTCACGGGGTCGACCACATGAACCATTTGAGATTGGAGCCCTAGGGAGGATTTGAACCCCCGACCTACTGATTACAAATTATTGGATTACTGTCACCCAGAGTGACAGATTGCAGCATTCTGTGCCGACAACTGAACTCAACAACCCGATAACTGTAACTTTTTGTGACGCCCCGCATCACCTAGTTTGTGACCAATTAGTGACCAAGTCAACGCACTCAAAGGGAAACTGAAATGCCGATTAGCTACGCGAACGCGGCGTCAATCGCCTCCGCAGCCTGCTCTTGCATGCCAGGCATTAAGTGTTGGTACACGTCCATGGTGAACGCGACACTGCTGTGACCGAGCCGTTCGCTTACCACCTTAACGTGTGTTCCAGCCGCCAACAATACCGAGGCATGAAGATGCCGGAGCGAGTGCAAGTTTTGCTTCGGTAGCCCGGTGGATCGAGCAATCTTCAAGAACCGCTTCGACGGTCGCTGGCCGTCAAATGGCATTCCGAGAGCGTCTACAAAGGTGTAGCCAGAATCTTCATAAGCCGACCCAATAGCCAACTGTTGTTCAAGCTGACGGCGACGTACTTCCTTAAGGAGGGCGACAGATCGGGCGCTTAACGCAATCACCCTACGGCTCCCACGACTTTTTGGTGCGCCGGCCACTAGCCCACGTCCGCTAATTCTTTGCAACGTTTCTGCAACTCTCAACTGGCCACGGTCAAGATCGATTTTGTCCCACATGAGTCCAGTCAATTCGCTTCTCCGCATGCCAGTCAGCGCGGCAAACTCAAAGAAATCTCGGAATTCGTCTTCAACAGCAGCGGCCAGAAACTCGTTGAACTGAACGGTAGTCCATGCCTCTGGTTCTCGCCGTTGCTGACGTGGGGGAGTAACACTGAGCGCCGGATTACTTCCAATCAAGTTTTGCCTGACGGCATCGCCGAGAGCTTTACGCAGAGTCCGGTGGCAGTGTGCTCTGGTTGCGGAACTAAGGTTCCGCTCAGACATAGTTGCGTAAAGAGAAGACAAGTGTCGAGGTTCGAGACTTTGCAACCTAATCTGACCAAGTAGAGGTTCGACGTAGACCCGAATCATGCAGGAATACCCTTCGAGAGTTTTCGGGGAAACGTTCTCTGAGTGCAACCGCAACCAATCTTTAAGGTACTTGCTGACCGTCTGCTGCGATGGTCCTACGAACTGCCCGGTTTCGAGTGACCTAATCCTCTCCCTAAGTATCGACAGGGCCTTGGACTTAGGCCCTGAGACGGTTTCGGAAACTTGTTTGCGACTGCCATCGCCCGTTGCGGTGTCGTAGCGGATGCGCCACCTGTTCACTCCGCGTGCTATTACGCTGCCTTCACCGTGCGACCGGCGTTTTGCGTTCATCGTTTTCTGCCTTCCCAGTACTCTGGATGTTCCAGGTATTTCTTCCTGTTGTTCTCTTGATTTCGGCACTTGATATCGCAATATAGCTGTTTCGAGCCTGAACGATTCACACGGAAGAATCTCCGCTCGCAGGTCGTGTTATTGCATTCAATCCATCGCGAACCGCTCATTACGTGATTGGCGACCTGAATCCAGATTGCCCCTCGAAGAGAATCCACATTGAATTCGGTTTTCCATGATGGTTCTTGTTCTCCGCGGCTTTGCGACACCGACGGCCATTCTGCCGTCAGGTGTGAGCGAACTTCCTCGGCTTCAAATCGAGAGTCGATTAGCCAGGTTCTGTCAGAACTCAGCGCTCAACCTCGTTTTTTGCCATTAAGTCTGCACAAAATGTTGGCCTATTGAGAACGAAGACGAATATCAGACGGACTCCTTTGGGCATAACATTGCCCTAGAGCATTGAGTTCTGACAGAACCATCTGGACGAGACATACATCAAGGTCAGTGGTCGTTGGCGATATCTCTATCGAGCCATAGATCG
>JAQBVG010000159.1 GCA_027623655.1 Chloroflexota bacterium | reverse complement strand
AACGTTTCAAACGGGAAAACACGGATTCTTCAGCACCCTGCTAGTGCTGGAGTCTCGCTAACTGCAAAGCGGCCACTACTTGTCTTCATCTCGACATTCTCCCGGCGGACGAGATGAAGGGCCGCTACGTCGCCGTGCGCCGGACAACTACGGTGAAAGGTCCTTCGCATATGGCTCAACGATGGTGTTCGGCGTGAAGCCAACCGAGCGCCAGAATTCGAAGGCTACCTGGCTATCATTGAACACGTTTGCATAGACCCGTCGTGTGCCCTTCGAAATCAACAGACGTTCGGCGCGTGCCACCAACTCGCGAGCGATTCCTCGACGCCGGTACTCTTCATGAATTGCCAGGCGGGCGATGCTGGCGCGCCAACCGTCCCAGGCACCGATAACAGTCCCGACCAGCAAGTCGGCATCCCACGCAAGTATGAACAGGTCGGGATGAAGTTCGAGAAAAATGAGAATCGCTTCGCGTGTGTTGGTTGAGCCGCCGTGTGTGGCCGTCTCCCAGAATTTCAGGACCTGATCGATATCACTTGATGTACATGATCGATATTGAATGGTGCCCATACCAGAGCTTTCTGTTGGCCCGAACTTTCCGGGGATACATGAAACGTTCTAGTCGTCCAGGGATCTCAGTGTCCTGCCCGGTAGCGTCCCGTTCGGCTTACCGTTTTCAAGGGCCGGTTTACCGTTGACGAAAACGTAATCCATCCCTGTCGAGTAGACGTGTGGGTTTACGAAATCGTTGTTCTGCTTCACATTTGCTGGATCGAAGATCAGGACATCGGCGGCCTGGCCTGGAGCAATTCGGCCTCTTCGGGACAGGTTCAACCTCGAGGCGGGCAGGGCGGTCATCTTGTAGACGGCTTCTTCCAGTGAAAATAGCTTCCGCTGCACGACGAACTGTTCGATTACCGTCGAGTTTGTTGCATAACTTCGTGGGTGCGGTTTGCCTGACGAAAGTGGCCCTTCGTCCCTGAGCGATGATCCGTCGGATGCGATTGCCATTAGTGGCCACCTGATGATCTGGTCAACGTCGCGTAACTCCATCGAATGCAGGACGTAGTTTCCTTCAGACTTTTCATACAGTCGCAGTGCCGCTTTTTCGGGTTCACAGCCCCATTCGTCGGCAATATCCTGCAGGCTCCGACCTTCCAGCGCCTGGTCCGGCGGGAAGCTGGCAACAACGCATCCAGCGGCCGAGTGGTTTCGGTTGATGTAGTAAGTGACGTCGGTGCGTACCCTCGCCCGGGTATCGGCGTCAGCGAGTCGGTCGAGTGTCGCCTTGCGTCCGCCTACGAGGGCCCAACGGGCGAACATTGCGCCAGAAAATCCGGTCGAAGACCATTCGTACGGATATTGGTCACCTGCTACATCGATTCCCTCGGCACGTGCCCGCTCCATTCCTTCGATCAGCTCGTAACCTCTCCCCCAGAACTTTGGGCCGACAGCTTTCACGTGCGAAATCTGTATTCGCGCACCCGTGCGGCGCCCGATTTCGATTGCCTCGGCGTGAGCCGGGAACAACCCGCTCAGGTCATCTGCTTCGGACCTGATGTGCGACGAGTACAGCTTCCCGCGATCGGCCGCCGGTTGCGTCACAGCTATTACTTCGTCAGCCAGTGAGTAGGACCCCGGTGCGTACCAGAGTCCAGTCGACATCCCGAGCGCGCCGGCATCAAGCGAGTCGGCAAATATCCCTTTCATTCTGTCGATTTCTTCAGGTGTCGGTATCCGCGATTCCATACCCATGACACTCTGCCTCACCGTGCCGTGTCCGATCTGGGCTGCGACATTGATCGTTGAGCCCGAGCGCTCCAGCGCCGACAGGTAGCCGTCCATGTCTGTCCAGGTGGGCTTGAATGCGGGGTCGTATTTGGCGGTTCGGTCTTTGAATCCTTCGACGGTATTTTCGTTGAGAGGCGCGCAGTAGCTCATACCGCAGTTGCCCATCAGTTCGAGGGTAACGCCCTGCGTGAGTTTAGAATCGGCGTAGGGATCGACAAGGAACGAGTTGTCGGAGTGGGTGTGCAGGTCGATAAAGCCGGGAGTTACCACTTTGCCTGAGGCATCAATTTCGCGGACTGCTCCATCAGAAATTTCGCCGACCGAGACTACCCTGTCGCCCCTTATCGCGACATCGGCCTTGAACCCGGCTGAGCCCGTACCGTCGATAACCGTTCCGTTTTTGATTACGAGATCGAACACCTTATTCTCCTGAGTTCGTGCGGGCGTTTCGTGATCTTGATCGCGTGAGCGACTGTGTAGATCAGGCCGAAATTTGTCGTCGGGCAAGAGCATACATCTGTATCGAGAGTAATATGTTTCGGCTCAGGATATGAACTCCCTGAAATGACGCGATCGACCGTCGTTCAGCCGGGCGGTTACTGAACATATAGCGAATATAAGCGGGCCAAAAATAATGAAATTTGTGAGATTTGCGAACGGTAATGGAGCTGCCTACGGCGTTGTTGACGGCGAGACGGTAAAAGAGATTTCTAATTCACCGATCGGACGGAAATATTCAGAGACCGGGGCTACCCACGACCTCAACGAAATCAAAATCCTCGCTCCGAACCCCAATCCCAGCAAAATGCTTTGCCTGGCGCTCAACTACGGCTCGCACCTTCTTGGGGCGGACAGGCCGACGCGTCCGCAGCCTTTCTACAAAAACACCAACGCTATTATCGGCCCGGGTGATCCGATCAAACTGCCGGCCGATGCCGGCCTTGTAGTCTGCGAATCGGAACTGGTCGCTATCATCGGTAAAGAAGCAAAAAATGTTTCTGAGGCCGATGCCCTGGACTACGTATTCGGGTACACCGCAGGGAACGACGTTAGTGCCCGGGAATGGCAGTCGGGTGCGAAAGCCGACACTCAGTGGTGGCGCGCAAAGTCGGCTGATACGTTCGGTCCGACAGGCCCTTTCATCGTTACGGGAATTGACCCACAAAACGTTGCAATTCGAGGCCTGGTCAACGGCGTTGAAGGGCAAAAGTGCCACTCATCGGAAATGATCTTCACAACGGCTCAGGCGATATCGTTTATCAGCCGGTACACGACTTTGTTTGTCGGCGACATGCTCTGGACAGGCACATCGGGCACAACCCCGCCGATAAATCCCGGTGGCGACGTTACGGTAGAAATCGAGCACATCGGCATTCTGCACAATCCGGTTGAGTCAGCTTAGAGATACCGCTCGGAACACATATCCTCGTCCATCCCTTGTTGGGAGGATCGCGATCACTCGGACTAGTGCGCTGTCCGATGGTCGCGATACGGACGAGGTGCGACAGCCTACCTGAGAATCAGGCGTGAGCCAGTTCAAACAGGGGTTTCTTCCCCCGGGCGATTTCGCGTAACTGTTCTTCTTCTGCAACGGTTATTGGAGTGAAATCGTTCGCGACTTCAACCGCCATTTGCCAGAGTTCCGGGTCACCGGGCGGGATGGCGGCGGTGATCGGCTGTGACAGCGTCCACCGCAAAGCCAGTTTCATTAGTTCCCGATCCAATATCGGCGCATACCAGCATTTCTCACGCACCCTTTCATTGCGGTCTTCAAGGGCGTGATGAGCGGCTCCTTTGAGAGCTAGCCTGGCAACGCCGTGGCGCTCGGCTTCGCCCATTATCTGAGGGCCAAATCCCGACTCGAACCACGTCGTGAAATTGACCGGGAACAGGACGGAATCGAAATCGAACCGGTTCATCAACTCCAGGGCCACTTCGGCCGAGTGTGCCGAGAATCCGAGATGACGCACGAGGCCTTCGTCGCGGGCCTTCACAAATGCTTCCAGAGCACCGCCAGGGCCAGTTGCCACTTCGAGGTCGTTCTGTGTCGCCATGGAATGCAACTGGTACAGATCGAAATGATCGGTGTGCAGTAGCTTTAGCGACTCTTCAAGTTCTACCCTCGCTGAGGCGGCTTCACGCTGCCCGGTCTTACAGGCCAGGAACACGTCGTTGCGGTACGGCTCGAGCGCAGGACCAAGCATGTTTTGTGCATTGCCGTAGCCAGGTGCAACGTCGAAGTAGTTGATTCCGTGGTCGACTGCCCACGAAACGTAGCGCGACGAATCTCCGGCCGATACGCCCTTAACGACAATGCCGGCGAACGCCACGATTGAAAGCTGCCGCCCTGTGTTGCCGTATTCTCGTGTCTGCACTTTTAACCTTCTTTGCGCTTGTCGCTGGGTCACGTCCGTCAAGTTGGTGTATGAAGCGTTTCGCGTCATCCTGTTTCCCATGATTGCCTATG
>JAQBVG010000023.1 GCA_027623655.1 Chloroflexota bacterium | reverse complement strand
CCCACTGAGAAAGCCGATCGGATCGGTCCGCATTGCCGCTGTCGACGTACTCGATGCGATAGTTGTCGATGATCAGGCTCTCACCGATCGCGAGTGCTCCGTCGGTGCGCTGCTGGTAGAAGTTGGTGCCGATAATCCCAAGACCCAGCATCAGTATTGAAATGTGGACTATGTAGCCGCCATGACGTGGTCGATTCCCGTTGACCAATCGCCACCACGCCTTTGCCCAGTTGTCACCCGCCCGGTGCCTGGCCGAAGTCCCTCGCCACCATTCTTCGAGGATGGAGGCCGCAACAAATGCCACCACCCCGAATGAAAGGACGGCGACCGGCCGATCGACGCCGAGCACAAGCAGTACGACTATCGCGACTACGCCGACTACGACTGGCCAGACCAACCACCGCTTTAGCGACCGCGCAGATGCTTTGCGCCAGGGCAGCAACGGCCCAATTCCCATCATCACAACGATGCCCAGCAATATCGGACCGTTCGCCCGATTGAAATAGGGCGCCGATACGCTGACTGAAACGTCCCGCGCCAGGTCAGAGAACAGCGGAAATATCAATCCCCACAGCGTGACTGCCATGACTGAAATGAACAGGAAGTTGTTGATCAGGAACGAAGCCTCGCGAGACATGAACGATTCCATCGAACGATCCGACTTCAACTCCGGGAGTCTCCAGAGGAACAGGGCGAACGTAAACACCATGCTGATGAGCATGAACGAAAGAAATATGACCCCCAGGGTCGACGCTGCAAACGAGTGGACGCTAACGACCGGGCCGCCTCGATTGATGAACATTCCCAATTGAGCCAGCACGAACGCGATGTTGAGCAGGGCGACGTTCCACATTCGGAACATCCCCCGTCGTTTCTGCACCATTATCGAGTGGATAAATGCAGTCATTACGAGCCAGGGCATTAGCGCCACGTTTTCGATCGGATCCCACCCCCAGTAGCCACCCCAGCCGAGAATCGTGTATGCCCACCACGCCCCGATAAGCATCCCTGTACCCAGTACGCCCCATCCCAGGATTGCTGAGACTCGGGCGACATCGACCCAGTCATCGCCATAGTTGCCCGAAATCAAGGCGCCCGACGCGAAGGCGAAGGGAATCGTTATCGCGATCAGGCCACCCATCAGCAGGGGAGGGTGGCTGAACATTCCGGGGTGCGTGAGCAGTGGGTTGATTCCCCTGCCATCAAATGGAACGGTGTCGAGAAGTTCGAACGGGCTGGCAAAAAACGCAAGAACGAAGAAATAAAATAGCTGCACGGCCGCAAGGATCGCGATCGTCCAGGGCATGCTCCTTTCCATGCGCCGGGGCGCGAACCAGATCGCAGCTGCCGACATGAGGGTGAGTGCCAGGAGGATGTAAAGCAATGAACCTTCGTTGCCAGCGTAGAAAGCAACCCATACGAAAGCGCGGTCCATTACCGTGTTCGAGTGTTCGGCAACGTACTTGATCGAGAACTCGTTCTGGACGAACGCAGCGATGAGGCTACCCGAAGCTATGGTTGCCGCGAGCGCGGTCATGTAGAGAGCTCTACGGGCGCTGACGACCAGTTCGGCCATGCCGATCTTCGTGCCGATTACTCCACCGATTACCGAGTAAGCGCTCAGCGCAAGTCCGAGCAGGATGGCCATAACTCCGAGGTCGCTCATTGCGGTTCTACCTCGCTTTTTACTGCGGGGGGCATCGAGTCGCTGCGTGGCTCGCTGTGGCTCGCGCTGGACCTGGTTGGAATCCCGAGATCGCGGTCGACCTGCGCCAGGTATATGGATAGATCACCGGCTTCATCGGTTTTACCTCGCGCAACGGACGATACCGTGTGTCCCGACGACATCGGGGGAATCACAGCCGACGATGCTGCCGTGTTTGCTCTACGCAGGCTTCGTATGGTCAACACGGCGATCCCAATTCCTCCTCCGACAATGAAGAAAGGCACGATCCACGCCAGCAAATTGAAGCCGTCGCCCTCAGGCGAGGCCAGTATTTCTTGCCCGTAACGCAAGACGAAATAGTCCTTGATATCGGAGTTGGAGTTTCCCTCTTCGAGTAATTCACGAACTTTTGCTCGCATGTCCTGCGAGATTTGTGCATTAGAGCCGTCGATGGTCTGGCCATCGCAGACCGGGCACATTAGCTGACTGTTGAGTTGGTGAGATCGCTGCTCAAGTGTCAGGTCACCCTCGCGCACGCATCCGGTCATCACGAAGACAACCAGTGATACGAACAACAAAACAAACACAGCGGCACCGTGTTTTGGGAGCGCTCGCGGCCCGATCATCGTGAACGGGAGCCGGGATGCCATAGAACTTTACTTTCCCCGTGCCAGGTCGAAGTGCGAACTTGAAGCGTCCTGTATCAGGAACGGCGAGTTACCGGCTAAGACCCGTAGACTCGTCAAAAATATAGTTCACGATGTCCCTGATGTCTTCTTCTGAGAGAAGCTTGCCAAACGATGGCATGACACGACCGCCACCGCTGACGAAACTGACCATAGTGTTGCGGTCGGTCAGCCGTGTTGCGGCTGAATCCACGAGGTCCGGTGGACCTTTGTATATTTCACCCAGAGAGTTGTTTTTAGTGTCGCTTGTCCAGAAGCTTTTTGTTGAGGTGAGGTGTCTCGCTGCCTTGCCATCGCCAAGACCGGTTTCACCGTGGCAAACAGAGCAGTTGATCCTGTACAAATTGCCAGCGACCTCGGAGTCGTAGGCTCTTTCTCTCTTGTCTGGAACACGGAGAACAGAGTCGGGGTGCCCAGCTGAGGCAAAAACCACCGAGTCACTTAGCGGTGCCAAGCGAGGAGCTTCCTGCATCCCATACGCCTGGGAGTAATGCATTTCCGAGAATATTTCGACCGGGTAGGTGTTCGTTTCCTGGACAGCACACGCCGACACCGCGAACGCGGAAATCGTTAGAAGCCCGACCATTAATGCAAATCGTCGGCTGAAGCTTGACTTAAAGTTCGTTGCGAACGCAATCATGAAGCGTGCTTGATCTCCAGGGCGCCAGCCGTGTTGAGAACACTCTCAGCAGCGGCGACACGCGAATCGTCGTCGAATGTAACTACTACGCCAATCCAGCCTTCAGTGATCCTGGTGTCGTAAATGCCCGGCTTCATGTTTGGCAGGCGTGACTCGAAAATGATTCCGATCACGGTTGCGATCACGCCCGATAGCATCGTCATTTCATACATGATGATCAGCATTGCGAAGACCGACAGGATCGGCTTACCGCCGGTCACCATCGGGTATGCGATCTGCGTCGCCGACGTCAGGAACAGCGCCAGCGTGAATCCGATGATCGCTCCAAACGCAGGAAAACGGAATAGACGGTGCTGCGGCACGTACTCGCCGAACGCACCCTCCGGGTAAGGGACACCGGTCAGCACATCAAACGAGCCCAGCTCGAAGCCTGCTTGCTTCAGCCCGTCCATCGCATCGGCGGCGGGTTCGGGCTGCTGGAAAAGTCCAAGAATACTACGCGTGCTCATCAGAAGATCCTCTAGTCAGCTTCTCGAACGATTGCAGGCACCTTTGCCCGGCCAATCGCCACATCTTGAGTAAATACCTGGCTCTCCTTTTGCTCGAACAGCGGAACGAGGGGGAAGAACCGTGAGAACAGCAACATCAGGAACGTTACCCAGCAGAAGGACCAAACGAAGATGGTCCATTCGACCGGACTTGGGCGATAGGCCTCCCAGGTGTAGACGAACGGAGTTCTGCGGGCCAGTCCGGGAACTATAATCAGGAACCTCTCCAGCCACATGCCAACGTTCACCAGAATCGAGGTCCAGAACATCATCGCGATGTTGGTCCGGACTCGCTTGAACAACCACAGCGGCACGGGAATGGCATATGCAGTCAAAAAGAAGATGATGAACAACATGTTCCACGGCCACTGGAACATCTGCATCTCACGAAGTGCAATTTCAGGGGCGTCCTGGCCGTAGAGGGCGAATATTAACTCCAGGAAAGTGAACCCCAGCCAGCCCGTTGCGACAACGATTAATAGCCGTGCCAGGGCGTCGAAGTGCTCGGGGCGAATGAAATCGTCCCACTTCCACAGCCAGCGCATCAGAGCCATCATCGTGACCACAGCCGACACACCGGAGTGGACCGCACCGATAACAAAATAAGGCGCAAAGATCGTGGAGTGCCAGCCTTCTACCGATGGCACAACTGCGAAGTCCCACGAGACGATCGAGTGAACCGATACGAAAATCGGGAGCATAAGAGCCGAAAGAAGAATTCCGCCGACCGTTTGCATCTTCCACTGGCGGGGGTTGCCTCTCCAGCCGAGAGCGAGGACTGTGTAAAGGGAGTTCTTCCAACCGGTCGTGCGATCTCGCAGATTACCAAGGTCTGGTAGCAAAGCGACGTACAGGAACATTGTTGAACCTGTCAGGTATGTACCAATCGCAACAGGGTCCATGATCAGCGGAGATCTGATGTTCGGGTAGATGCCGCGAGCGAAGTCGTACGGCAGGATCCAGTAGGCGATGCGCCATGGCCGGCCGGCGTGAATCAACGGGAACACAAGCGCCGTCAACAACGAAAATACCGTCAGCAGCTCGGCAGCTCTTGTGACAGGCCGTCGCCATTCAGCCTGGGTCAGGCGAAGGATGGCCGAAATCATGATCCCGGCATGTGAAATACCAACCCAGAAAACGAACGTGGTGATGAACAAACCCCAGTAGACCGGTCGCCCGAGACCGGTCACACCAAGCCCTTTGTTTATCATGGCTCCGATAACGAGGAGCCCAATGATGACCGCGATGCCAAGAATCGCGACAGCCGGCGCCCACCACCTGGGCGTGTCTAGCTGGCCGTTCAGAAGTACACGGTTTGTATAGGGCTGATCTAGGGTTCGTCGCTGTTGCATCTGTTAGTTAGTTACCTGTCGCTGTCAGGGCAGAATCGCTTTCGATACTAGTCCGGCTTCGCTACCAACGAAGCGTGGCCTCGTATGTACTTGATCGGTTTGGCGATCAGGTTGAACTCCTGCACCTGCCAGACCGAGACGGCCGGAAGAACCCGCGTCATGAGCATGATGATGAGCGCCGCCAATGAAATCATTCCGACCGTGATCAGGGCGTCAAACAAGTCCGGGAATATCGTGTCTGGAATCGTGCGCAGCCATTTTTCGTGGATCTGCTCGGGTGGAACCGACCACGCGGGGACAAATATCCGCATCCGGTCAAGGAGAAGACCGACCAAGATTACCGAGGCACCAATGGCCATGCCGTTCACGCTTCGCCGCACGCGGTTCCAGATCAGGATCCACCACGGCACGAACCAGATGAGGACTATAGCCGCTACAAACGCATACAACATCGGACCTTTGATTTGCAGCTCAAGGGTGGCGATATCGTTCTCCGATCGGCCGTACCAGAAGACGATAAACGAAGAATAGAAGAAATAAATCCAGAGCAATGTAAGTGCGAATAACAGGCGGCCCAGCGACCAGAATGCGTCCAGGTGGACGTACTTCTCCAGGTGCATGTACCGGCGAGCGACCCACAGAGCAATAACAACTCCTGCAACCCCACCCTGGAACGAAGAAACCGTGTGGTACATGGGGAAGATGGCGTCACGCCAGCCTGGAACAAGACTTTGCCCGAAATCAGTTGTTATCAGAAAATTCACGAACACCAAGATCAAGAAATAGAAGGTTCCGAACATACCGATGCGCATTCGCAGCGTGCGCCACTGGACGTCGGTGCCGACCCAACCGCGGGCAAACTTCTTGCCGATCCTCTGCCTCCAACCGGTCGAGTGATCTCGCATTGCTGCGAAGTCAGGAATTGCCGCCGAGTAGAACAGCATGATCCCCGTCAACAACAGAAGTACCAGCGCGAGTGTTGACCATACGTGTGGCGAGTAGTTTGGGGCTTCGAACCAGATAGTCCGGCGGCGTGCGCCTTCCGTTACGAGCGGTGGAAGCAGTAGTACGAGCGGGATCAACGTGATGATCGTCGCTATGCCAGCAAACGAGAAAATCGCAGCAATACGCGTGACAGGTCGCACCCAGTTGGCTTTTGCAAATACCGGTGCCATCGCAACCATTGGTGCGCCTCCGGTCACGGAGAGCAAGAACGACACCAGCGCAGCGATGTATCCCCACCTGGTGCTGTCATCACCCTGATCGATCCACTTCATCACCAGCGCGGCTATACCGACAATCGCCAGCAGGCCAAGAGTCCATGCGATCGTTTTGAACCGCTTACTGGCCCCAGAAGTTGTGGCAACCAACTCTCGCGCAATAACATCGGCGGCTATTTGCGGCGGCAGTCCGGCATGTTCTGCATGCTCGGCTACGTGGCCGATTGTTACAGCTTCACTAGCCATGCGATGCAGCTTCTCCTACGCTAACTTTCTTGTCGGGGTCGACCTTTGCAAGATAGATAACATTTGGGTCAGTGCCGAATTGATCGAGCAGTGTGTAGTGACGCTGATCTTCTCTCATTTTCGACACTTTACTATTCGGGTCGTTGAAGTTGCCAAAGTTGAGGGCGCTTGTCGGGCAGGCCGATGTACAGGCCGTCTGGATCTCACCGTCTGCAATTTCGCGTCCTTCGCTCCGAGCAGTCCGAGTCGCACGACGGATACGGTGCACGCAAAAGCTGCACTTTTCCATGATTCCACGGCTTCTGACAGTGACATCCGGGTTCAGGTGATTTCTCAGCGACTCTGGCCAAACCGGCTCCCAGTAGTTGAAGAATCGCACGATATAAGGGCAGCCGTTAGCACAGTATCGAGTGCCGACACAGCGGTTGTACACCTGTACATTCAGGCCTTCGGCATTGTGGTAGGTGGCAAAGACCGGACACACAGGCTCGCATGGGGCATTTTCGCAGTGCTGACACATTATCGGGATGAACCGAGCTTTAGTGTCGGGAAAGTCTCCCTCCCAGTAGCGCTCCACTCGAATCCACGAGATCGTTCGAGCTCGTTCGACGCGATCCTGGGTATTCAGGGGGATGTTGTTCTCCGCCTGGCATGCGATCACACACGCCTGGCAACCGATGCACTTATCTACATCGACGACCATGCCCCAGTTGTGGCTACCGAAACTTGCCGTGGTCATCGGGATTCCACCATTTGATATTTTTCCTGGGTGCTACTCATGGTCGACACTTCCATAATCGTCATTGAAGAGCGACTTCTGGTACTCGTGATGATTTGCTTCTTTGGCCGCTTCGGCAGTCTCGTTCGGTCCGACCACGAGAACGGGGAAACCAGGCTCGACCGGGCGGGCTTCAACGTTTCCTTCAAATTTAGGAACCTTGACTCGGCGACCTGCTCGTTGAACACGAACGCGAGTTGCTGCCCATGCGAGAGCTCCGGTCTGGGAGTCTTTCTCGTTAGTAAGTATCGACAGAACATTGGCACCACGATCCTCGGCCCAGCGGCCAGCCGCATGATGCCCCTGACCGATTGGGACACCGATCACACCGGGTCGCACACCGGGGTGCGGGTACGCGAGTGCTTCAATCTCACCCGAAGTTGAGCGGACAAGAAGGACATCGCCTTCCTTGATTCCGAGTTCTTCGGCTTCTTTGCTGTTGATCTCGGCCCACGTTGACCACGATGCTGAAGAAATAGGATCAGGCGACTGCTGCGCCCAGGGAGAGGCTGCAAGTCGACCATCCAGTAGTGAGTTCGAATGGAACGGGACTAGATGGAAATCATCACCCTCGCCCAGCGAGGCAGTTTCCGAGTAGTTGGCACTGGTGGCTTCGTTGCTGATCCTGCCGGTTACGCCGCGAGCGCCTTTCGTACCGGTGTTCCACCAACCTCCGCGTTGCAACACTCCTTTGGTAAATAACGCCGGAGTCGATGCTGAGACCGAACCGCGTCCACTCGAATGCAGATCGGAGATTGCGCGCCTGACCATCTGCTCCATCGTGGACCCGATCGTACCGTCGGCCATCTTCATCAGGATGTCGCCGAAACCGCGGGCATCACTGATGAGCCCGGACTCGTCCTGTGAGACGGTCGGGCCTACTACCGGCTGCTGAATCCCGACGACCTGGTATCCGGGGCCTGGCTCAGGGATGTCGGAGCCCCATGATTCGAGGAAAGTTAGCTCGGGCAGGACCAAGTCGGCCACATCCAGGGTGTCGTCAATCACAGCACCGAAGGCAATGACGTTTGGAACGTGTTCCAGCGCCTCCCGTATCGCCACCGTGTTTGGCATGCCGTGGACGATGTCGGCCCCGCGAATGATGACTGTTTCTACATTGCCAGCTCGCCACTGGGCCAGCTCTTCTTCCCACGATTGGAAAGACGCGCCGGTCGCGGATGCCGGTACACCATCGATGCCCGATCCCGGGTTAGGTGTCACTCCCCCGGCAGAGCCCACGGACCCGACCAGGAGGTTGAGTGCATATATTGCGCCAAGGTTGAAGCTCCCGTTGGTGTGCGCACCTGCGGAGCCTCCACCAAACGCCACAGACGGAGTGTGGTCAGCGAAATGTCGGGCAGCATTCTGAATTCGATTGAACGGCACGCCCGTGCGAACTGCGACGTCCCTGACATCGTAATTGCGGAGCCCGCCCGGTACTGCGCTCAGGAACGCTTGGACGTTTGATCCATCGACCAGGCCTTCGTTCACTATTACGCTCGCAATGCCAAGAGCGAGATCGCCCTCTGTTCCTGGCTTTGGCGCAAGCCAGAGGTCGGCGGCCGCTGAGGTTAGCGACATGCGAGGCTCGGCGTGAATCAGGTAGCCGCGGCTGCCACCGCGGAATTCGCCGTACTTCACACCAAACTGCGCAGGCGAACCCCATGTGCCCAGCCAGTCCGCGCCGAACGAAAGGACCGTTCGTGCGTTGGCAATATCAAATGTGGGGAGTTGGTCCTGTCCCAGGACAGATTTGACGGCACAGTGCAAGACGCCCTGTTCAGTCGGGTCGAACGTCATGTGTTTGCCGTTGAATTTCTGTGCAAATCTACCGGCCACACTACCGAGGTGCCCGCGCAGCGGGTTTGTGACAACAGTAAGTGCTCCGCTTGACCCTGCCAGGGCGTTTCGGAACCGAGACTCAGCCTGATCCCATGAAACGCCTACCAGGTTGCCGGCCTTTGAATATCGCAGCATCGGCTCTTTGATGCGGTCCGGGTGGTACAACAGCTGCAACACGGAGTCGTATCGCGCAGTTGCTTTGCCGCGATTCACTGGGTGATCGGGATTGCCTTCTATCTTTTTTGCACGACCCTGCATAACCCGAACGAGTACACCGTCTCCGGTCGTAAAATCGCCCATCGTCGTGGCGTACCAGGCGTCTTCACCGCGAACGAGATCTTCAGGGAGATCGACCGGACTCTGCACAATCAGCTCGCGCTCGGGTAGACCGCAGGCTGCGAATATCACAGCTCCGGCGGCCGTTTTACCGGTCAGCGCAAGAAATTCTCGTCGATTTAGCTTCATCTGGTCAGTGCTGTTCCTGTTGTCGCGATGTCAGTATCTGGATTTACCCGGGTGTATGCATTCTTAGTAGTGGCAGGCAACACAATCGGTTGGCGCACCATTGTCGCGGTGGCAATCGACACATTGACCCATTTTGAGCGGTTCGACCTGCTCGACCTGCTCCATCGCGGCTACATCACCGTGACAGGTTGAGCAGACACCTGCAGGCCCCTCTTTAACGCCGCTGGTTGTGCCATTCACAACGTCGGGGTTTTGAGTGAGATACCGAATGTGTGGCTCGTGGACAAAACGAACATGGTCAGGCAATCGGTGAACGCGCCTCCAGTTGACTGGTTCAGGACCATTGTCGCCCACGATGTCTGCCGCATCCCTGAGTATTGTCAGTTCCGGGTTGTCCGCAGCGCCAATGACCTGGTGGCAGGTGGCGCAGAATCCAACAGCTGGAACGCCTGCGTTGGCCTGTGTAGTAACGGTGCGGTGACAGAACGTACAGTCCAGTCCCAGTCCTTCAAGATTCGTGCCGTCTGCCGCTATTCGTCCGAGTTCCGGTGAGAGGGATGCATGGATCGTGTGAGGAAAATTGATCGGCTGATCGAAGGTCTGTTCAAATCCGAGAACCGGAACAGGCTGACCAATCCAGCCCGTGATAACGAACGCTGCTACGACTCCCATGACCGCAGTGACACCAAGGCCACCGGTGGCAAGCACCAGGACGAGTAATTTTGGTATCGACGACGATTCAGGTTTCGATTTATCGATTTCCGACGCCAAACGTTCTTTCCAGTCCAAGCCTGCATGTGCGGGCTACTAACCAGGGAGTTGGAGGCAGTGTTTACTGCCACCACCGTGGGTACATGTCGTGTAGAAACTGTGTGTTCTGCGAAGCCATAAACAGCGAGGCGAATATGCCCGCTACACAGGCCAGACCCACGACATAAAGCGGTACTCGAAAACGATTCCATTTTTCTGCAATAGTTTTTGTGCCAATCGCAGAAGGTATCAGCGCGTGAGCAGTAAGGAGTGAAGGACCTGCAACCAGCGCAAAACCCAGCGCCAGCCAGAGAAACTTAAGCGCCGTTCCTACTTCGGCCCATTCGGCCCTAGATAACGATTGCGGATCCATATCCTGCTGACGTAACTCCCAGTGCAACAAAGAACAACCGCGCCTGCCAACGGACGCGTACCGACGCCGACTGCCCTTCAAAATAAACGCAAGTGAAAACTATCACGAATAATTTTTGAGTGTCAACAGGCGGTCGCAGCAATTATCGAAAACCTTGATTCCGATGGCGCCGACTCAATCGGAGAACTCGACTTTCACTGCCGCGTTGAGAAGCATGAATGGCTCGCCTTGTTGGTCCGGCGAGCTCAGACTCCACGGCGTGTTCGAAGATGCCGGTCGTAGCCGAATTCCGTAGTCGCCGCCATAGATCATCAGCGCCTGACCTGATCCCGAATCGCCCACCAGAACGGCCGTCACTTCACACGGCTCGCCGCCGTTATCGGAGCACCAGCCGACCACCTCGAACGGCCTGTTGCTCCCCGGAATGTCGGGTACCGTGATCATTTTTGCGGACGTCGGTTCACTCTGTGTTTCGTAGACCTGGACTGGGAAATATCCGCTGTTCTCGTTGTCTTCGATGTCGAGCATGATCTGGCCCATAGCTTCGGCTCCCTGAACTGCCGCAATTTTTTCCTGCCGCTGATAGCGGTTCCTGTTACTTGATCTCCATGTAATACATGGCAGATGGAACAGCACCAGAAAATCCAACTATTTCGTAAGCCCGGCGCGCAGGTGCGTGCGCCTGGTCGCCGCCTGTCACAACTATCGCGGACTCCATCTGGGCGGCCTTCATTTGATCGATCACGTACCTGTACATTGACGTGCCGATTCCTTTGCCCTGTTGAGAAGGCGCCACTGCGTTGTTGCCGATCTCGCCGACTTTTCGGGATTCGTCCAGGATAGCGGTGATGAATCCGACGATTTCGCCCCCGTCGTCGGCGACCCAGACCAACGTCGGCGACCCTTCACCGCATGCCCTGGTTATCTGGTCCCGTTTTCTCTGAGCCGGGTCAGGGTAGACGAGGTCGAAAAGCGCCGGACCGACCATATTTCGAGATGAGTCCACGATTGGCTCCCAGGCGGCGACAGCGATGTCGAGGATGGCGTTGAGGTCATCCTGTCGAAACGGTCTGATGTCGACAGTCACTTATATGTGGTTCCTTCTGATTGATTCCCTGCGCTATATTGCAGCACGGACGCGACGGTCGTTTCGCATCATACTCATTGCTCGCCTAAAAACGGTATCAGCCGAACCCTGCCTGTCCTAGCTGCGACGAACTCTCGATGCGCAGTGCAAATTGGAACTGTGAACAATCGTTTTCCAGGATCACTACTATTGCGGACGCCTGGTTTCAAGTTCACGCAGGCTTCTGGGAAAATATTGTCGAAGGCTTACATCGTGTTGGAGCAGATCACAAATGTGGGCACGGCGTAACCTTCGTAACCTGAAACGCGACTGGTGAGAAGGACACTGAAGCGAATGGCGACGATTGCGGGCAATAGAATTTCGTTGACGCCCAGGGAGATGCCAGCACGTTGGTACAACCTGGAAGCGGATTTGCCCTTTCGCGTGCCACCGATGATCTCGCCATCGGGCTATCCGATCACCGCACGCGAACTGGAACCCCTGTTTCCTCACCAGATTATCGAACACGAACTCAATGGCAGGAGTCGGACGTTCAATATCCCGAATGAGGTACGCGCGGCGTACCAGCACTGGCGGCCGACTCCGATGTTCCGTGCGGCAGCACTGGAACGAGAACTGAAGACGCCTGCCCGGCTTTTTTACAAATTCGAGGGCGGTAGTCCGAGCGGTTCGTATGAATCGAATACGGCGATTCCGCAGGCTTTCTTTACCCGGCAAACCGGTGCCGCGGGAATCGTAACCGGTGGAGCAGGCGGGGTATGGATCAGCGCCATCGGTCACGCCGCTGCGCTATTCGGACTGAAAAGCAAGGTGTACAGCGTTCGAAAACCGGGCACAGAGCAGGCGTGGGGAGAAGCATTTGGCAGGGTGTGGGGTGTTGACGTCCAGGCGAGTCCATCGGAAAACACACGAGCAGGAAGGCATCAACTCTCAAAACATGGACCCGACTCAGGCTCGATCGCGACGGCATTGGCCGAGGCGTATGAGGAAGCGACGCTGAATCCTGACGTCAAATTCGCCATCCCAACCCTGATGGGCCACACGTTGATACACCAGACTATCGTCGGTCTCGAGGCTCAGCGCCAACTTGCATCTGTTGATGAAGCCCCCGACTATGTGATTGGCTCGATTGGCGCCGGGTCGCACTTTGGCGGACTAATCGCGCCGTTCGTTCCGGCGCGAATACAGGGGCGGAATATACGGTTCATTGCGGTTGAAGAGGCCTCGACGCCGAGCCTGACCCGTGGCGTCTATGCCGAGGAATCGGCCGACGCTGCCGGACTTATGCCGCAGGTGCCGATGTATACGCTGGGCCGAGAATACGCACCGCCGGGTGTACTGGCTGGAGCGATGCGCTATCACGGGGTGGCTCCAATTGTTTCGGCACTTTACCGTGAAAAATATATTTCGGCAGTGGCATACGGCCAGATCGAGTCGTTCAGCGCCGGACTTATGTTTACCCGGGCCGAAGGCATCGTGCTATCGCCGCGCGCGATGTACACGGTGAAGGAAGTGATAGAGCAGGCGCTAAGATCAAAGGCATCGGGAACCGAAGACACAATTCTTTTCACGGTCACACCGGCAGTGAGTACCGAGACAACACCCTACGATTCGTTGCTGGATGGGGTGTTACACGACGAAAAACCAGAAGAAGCGTCGTTGAAGAAATCGCTTCGCAGGTTCATCGGCCGAAACTAATACACTGCGGTTGTGCGCTCACGAAACCGGCATTGCGATGCTACAGTTCCAATGTTGCACCGCCGAAACGTACGCCTGACCGACTCTATGCATAGCGCAGGTGAACATATTCTGGGGTTCTAAACCACGATCTTAATTTCGTGCCCGACGACATGTGAATGTATTCACAGCGTCCGGGCTGAACGGTGACCAAGTAGCCGGAGGCACTAAAAGATGGATATCTCCAGGGAGAAGTTGGAGTGGATTTACACCACGATGTACCGAATCCGCCGCTTCGAGGAGACGATGCTGGAGCAGACGTTTAAAGGAAACTCGATGGGTGTGACTCACCCGTCGGATGGCCAGGAAGCTCCTCCTACAGGGATCTGTGCCCACTTGACCGACAAGGATTGGATTGGCTCAACCCATCGTGGTCACGGTCACTGTATCGCCAAGGGGCTGGACACAAAGGCGATGATGGCAGAAATCATGGGCAAGGCGACGGGCCAGTGTGGCGGTAAGGGTGGCTCTATGCACATTGCCGATTTTTCCAAGGGTATGCTCGGTGCCAACGCTATCGTCGGAGCATCGATTCCCCTGGCTGTTGGTGCCGCACTGACGGCGAAGTACAAGGGAATTGAAAACGAATCGATTGGAGTTTCGTTCTTCGGTGATGGAGCTTCGTCGCAGGGTGTGCTCCACGAATCGATGAACCTCGCGTCGATTTGGAAACTGCCGGTTATCTTTGCCTGTGAGAACAACGGATACGCAGAGGCGACGCCTGCGTGGTACGCAGTGTCGGCCGACGATATCGCTTCCCGGGCCGAAGGTTATGGAATGCCGGGAGTTGTGGTTGATGGGATGGACGTGTTCGCCGTTTACGATGCCGCCGGTGAGGCGATTGCCCGGGCGCGAGCAGGCGAAGGCCCAACCTTCCTGGAGTTGAAGACCTATCGATATCACGGTCACTTCCACGCCGACGATCCAAAAAAATACAGGAAAGCCGATGAAGAGGAGCATTTCCGCGACCGCGACGCCATCAAGAATTTTGAGAAGCGAGTCACCTCGCAAAAATTGATGACCGCGAAAAAGTTGAAGAGCATTCGTGACGATGTCGAGAAGGAGATGGTCGAGGCTGTTGAATTCGGCTTGAACAGTCCGATGCCGGATATCGAATCGCTGTACAGCGACGTATACGTCAGCTACTCAAATCCGATCCAGGGTTTGCGGTAGATCATCGAAGAACTTCACCAGTACAGCTTTTTGACGGGAACAAAGAAACACATATGACGACGCAGCAATCGATCAACCCGCTGGGCCCCGGATACGAAGGAGTAGCCGGGAAGGAGCTCCGGTTCCGGGACGTGTTCCGAGATACTCTGCGGGCGGAAATGATCAGAGATGAAGATGTTTACCTTATGGGCGAGGACATCTCAGGCGGTTTCGACCGTGACACGAAAGAACCCCTCGACGCATGGGGCGGTCCGTTCGCTGCAACCAAGGGACTCGTACAGGAGTTTGGTCCTGAACGCATTCGAGATGCCCCGATCTCTGAAGCAGGATTCGTCGGAGCTGCGATCGGATCGGCGCTGACAGGTCTGCGCCCTGTGGTCGACCTCATGTATTTCGATTTCGTCACCGTGGCGTTCGACCAACTCTTATCCAATGCAGCAAAGAGCCGATACATGTTTGGCGGGCAGACCAGGGTTCCTCTGACCCTGTTTGCGCGTTCCGGTGCCGGGACGGGCCACGCGGCGCAGCACTCCGAGAGTTTTTATTCGATGCTGGCGCACATTCCCGGCCTGAAAGTTGTGGTGCCGTCCGATCCCTACTCGGTGAAAGGACTACTCGCCGCTGCAATTCGTGACGACGACCCTGTGTTCCTCGTGAACGATAAAAAGCTGATCAACCTGACAGGGTTTGTGCCTGACGAAGACTACGTGATCGAACTGGGTAAAGGCCGTTACATGAGGCGTGGTGAAGACGTCACGCTCGTCGGCATGTCGTATACGTCGATCACCTGTCAGAAGGCGGCCGAGCTGCTCGCCGAGATCGACATCGATGCAGAAGTAATCGACATGATGTCGCTTTCGCCGTTCGATGAGGACATTCTGATTGAGTCTGTAAAGAAGACCAACAACGTCGTTATCGTCGACGAAGATACGCCACGCGCTTCGATGTCGTCCGAATTCGCTGCCGTTATCGCCGACAGGGCATTCGACCACCTTGACTCTCCGGTCAAACGAGTTACGGGACCTCATTCGCCCGTCCCGTACAACCGCGACCTGGAAAACGCGTTCATTCCGCAGCCAGAGGACGTTGTGAAAACAGTTCGTCACATGCTGGGTCGGGACTAGATCGGCAAGCCACCGCCATAAAAATCAAAGCCGGGTAGCCACTAATGACTACCCGGCTTTTTTTGTTTCTTCCGGGTTCGAGGTACAACCTCTAAGCAGACACCTTTTGCTGGCCCGGCGATGATCCATCCACTTCGGTCAGGGAATCGGGTGCTTGAGTTTTGGCGCTCGCACTCGTCCTCTGACAGACGGGGCGTCGATCTGTCCGCCTTTACCTCAGCCTACTGGCATTTTCCTTTTGGTCATTTTGCGTCCGATCGTAGCTCTCGCTTCACCACCGCCGGAGAAGATCGCTGCACCCATGTCGAGCAGTACCTGGATGTTCCCGGCGTCGTCGTTGCTCGGATCGCTCCAGGAACACAGGAATTTGAGGCCGTTCGCGTCCGCCGCAGCCTTGATCTGGTTCCGCACCCGATCCATTTCTGGTGGGTACGGTGGGTCGTGGGCATCCGCATTGCCGAATGACATTCCCATATCGCCCGGGCCCCACTCAACAAAAGCAAGGCCGGGGACCTGGCAGATAGCATCGGAGTTCGCAGCAGATTCCTGATTCTCGAGCTTCAACCCCAGGAAAAGTTCCCCTTCCGGGTTCAACGGCCATGGATCTGCGATTTCTGTGTACCGCTGAGGAGTTACACCCCAGATTTCAGAGGGTTGACGTTGACCGCCCGCACCGCGTTGACCCTCGCCCAGACCCTCACGCCCGTTTTTATGGAACGGATACCTACACTCCTCGATGAATGCCCGGACGGCGTCAGCCTGACGTGCGTGCGTGTGGAGGATGCCGTGGACCCCGGCCGAAAGCACCTGGCGTACTTGCCATGCATTGGCGCGGACTTCGGCGACGGTGCGGCAGTTCGAAGGTAACGTGGATATGACAGCCGGGGTTCGATGGCCGGCTTTCGTGGGACCACCATCGACGAGACCCCTCATGAATTCGGTCAGTCCGGCGACATCGAATGCGTGGTGCTCGAAATCAGTGATAAGGAAATCCGCCCACGTACTGGCCTGTTTCTTACCGTTTTCGTACGTGAGATCACCCGTTCCGGTGTAGTAGACGGGCTCACCCGCTTCAATTAGTTCGATAACCCTGTTGATTCGTTTTGCCATGTTTGTTCCTGGGTATTGCTGCTGACAATGGGACCACGTTCACCAGATACTCTGACCTGGCGCCGGGTGATTACGGTTTACTATCGACGCGGTGCATTGCTGTGCTGACGCTCGGTCATGGTGCGCTATCTTATGCCTGTCAGCGTCCCGTTGCACGCCAACGACTACGTGTTGCCGGTCCTGTATGAGCATCACGAAACGAGAACCCAAAATAGCCCTCATGGAGACACAAAAATGAACGACCCGGCCGCCAGAGCCACCGAATCCTTTACCCGATGGGCTCAGGCGTTTAACAATCGCGATGCGGACGCAATGGTGGCGGAGATGCATTTCCCCCACATGCGGTTGGCTGGAAACAAGTTTCAGGCGTGGCACACTTCTGAAGACTTTCGTGTACCACAGGATTCGATGACCGAGATGCTCAATAAAGAGGGCTGGCACACCACCGTTACGAAGTCGATTACTGCTGTTCAGGCAGGCGCCGAAAAAGTTCACCTGGTCATTCGGCAATCACGACAGCACGCTGACGGCATCGAGTACAACGGCTTCGACACGCTGTGGGTTTTCACATTAATCGATGGACGCTGGGGTGTGCAGTTTCGTTCGTCGTTCCTCGAAAACGCGGTGCAGGCGGTGGGTGCAAGTGAGCCGAGCTTTCAGGCTGTCGATTGAGCTCCCGGAATGCCCGAAGAGAAATGTTGAACCGAAGCCCGTGCCTCTCACTACGATCGCCGTGAAGGGAAAGAAGTTATTTGGATCGATCACTGCCTCTCAGCTGCGGTCGGGACGAGGACGCTGTCGCTGCATTCATGTGCTGCAAACCGGGCGACGCAGCTACGTAAATTTCGCGGCGTAGAGGCCTCGGATGTACGCGATCTGACCCAGGTGCTGGCCGTTTTCTACCGGGATTCGGCCAAGAGCGAACAGCAGTGTGGGGACACGGTCGGGCGCGTGCGTCCAGACATCGGGGCGTTTGTCACCGAGTTGCTCGACTGTCGTTTGCTCGACTGATGGAACCAGCAATTCCCTTGCCGCCTGCCAGTAGCCTCTTACCTCCTCCACGGAAACGTCGGGGAAATCTCTCACCTGCTCGATGGTGTCTCCGCTACCGTTCCGATCGGGATCTATCCCGAGCCGCTCGGCCCAGCCGCCTTCGATCCATGCGCTGGGGCCCCCGCCACGCAGGTACCAACCCCACATGTCCTCCATGCGGCCCATGTGCCAGAGAGTCCAAAAAATATGGTTTGAACTCCGGGTGGGCATCCAGCGAGCCTCGTCGAGTTCGAGCCCATTCAACGCACGCTCCAGTTGCCGCCCGTAGTCGTTGAGGGATTGGAGAGTGACGTCCCTGTGATCGCCGTATGTTTGGGGCACCATCAATCAGACGATTCGCATACGACTGCGTTGTCGTTTTCGGCCAGTCGAAGCAGCATGGTGAAGGGGTAGATTCCCGAATCGTGGCTGTCGGTCCACAGGAACTGGAGTGCGTATTTGCCGACCGAAAGGTATTCGACGGCGATGATGTCATCTGGCACCGCCGATACGTTCAAAAGCGGTCGACCGGTCATTTCCTCCACACAGGCAGCGCATGCGCACTGCAACCTTAAATACCTGTACGGATAGGTGCATGTTCGCCCATCATCCCAGGCTATCCGGACGCCTTCGCCGGTCATATCGATTTGATCAGGAACCGTCATTTTTCTCCTGGCTCACCGTAATTGCCTGATTTAGATTCCCCTGCCACGAAATAAGACGAGCAATGTGGTCCTCTGGGACTGGCAATGACCTGCGGTTGACGTAAACTTTGCAATTCTTGATATTCAGGTGTGGTGCGTGTGGCCACCAGGGGACTCGATATTCAACCCACGTTGAATCACAGTAGAGGATTTTCGCCAGATGGCAAACGAAACAATCAGGGTTGGATTCATTGGCGCCGGTGCCAACACTGCGCTGCGTCATATTCCTGGGCTGCGTGCGCAAGATGGCGTCGAGCTCGCAGGAGTGGCGAACCGCTCGCTTGAGTCGAGCAGGACAGCAGCCGATAAGTTTGAGATCGGTGAAGCGTATCCGTCGTGGCTCGACATCGTGGAAGACCCGGGAATCGATGCCGTATGCATAGGTACATGGCCCTACATGCATTCGACGATTACTCTTGCCGCGATCGATAACGGCAAACATGTTTTGTGTGAAGCTCGTATGGCCGCGACAGGCTCGGAAGCTCGCGATATGCTGGCTGCATCGCTGGCCAACCCGGACATTGTGACGCAAATCGTCCCTCCGCCGCATCTGATGGCATGCGAACAACACCTGATCGATCTAATTACTGATGGCTACATTGGCGATGTGGTAAACGTGACTGCCCACGTAACAGATGGCAGCACCTATCCCGACACCGAGACCGACGCCCACTGGCGACATTTGCGTGAGCTGTCAGGCAACAACGTAATGACTATGGGCATCTGGTACGAAAACCTGATGCGATTGGTGGGAACTGCCAGTTCGGTTTCTGCGAATGCCCAGATTGTCGTACCTCACCGGCGCGGCTGGGACGGAAACCGGGCACAGATGACAATTCCCGATCAAATAGATGTGATCTACTCGCTTTCGGGTGGAGGGTCGGTGAACCTGTCGGTGACGACAGTCTCCGGGACGTATGTCCCGCGTACGGAAATCTGGATCTACGGGTCGGAGGGAACTCTGCGCATCCAGACGAAGGGGTTGGGCACCGATCCACGCGTAACCGGCGCCAGACAGGGCGACGATGGAATGTCGGAGATCGATGTACCTGATGACAAACACGGTAGCTGGCGGGTTGAAGAAGAGTTTATTAATGCCATCCGGGGTATCGAGCCGATAACACGCTCGAACTTTACCGATTCGGTGAAGTACATGGAGTTCACCGACGCTGTCCAGGAGTCATGGCAGACAGGGATGCGGATTTATCTGCCGAATTCGTAAGGCGAAATTGTCTCGGCGCTCGCAGTGTGACATGGCCGGTTAATTGTCGGCATGGTTCCGCCATAGACTGCCGGGACTATGATTCTGACAGCCGAAAATACCGCCACCATCACGCACCCAGCAATCCGAGATTTTCCATCGGGAGAGCGGCCACGGGAGCGACTTGCCCGGTACGGAGCCGGTCATCTTTCAAACTCAGAGCTGCTGGCGATTTTGCTTCGGACAGGGCTGGAGGGTGAAAACGTCCTGGCCATGGCAACTCGATTGCTGGCCGAGTTCGGCGGTCTGTCAGGTTTGTCACGTATCACTTTCGACGAGATGTGCGATGTCCGCGGGATATCCGATGCAAAAGCGTGCCAGATCCTTGCCGGAATTGAGTTAGGCCGCAGAGTAGCCTCGATGACGCCCGAGGACCGTGTGACCATCACTTCACCGTCCGACCTGGCTACATTGTTCATGGCTGAGATGTCCTCATTCGATCGAGAGCATCTACGAGTTGCGACTCTGTCGACCCGGAACCAGGTGCTGGGTATCGAGGATCTGTATTCAGGCAGTGTGAACGCCGCCCTGATCCGTCCTGCCGAGGTTTTCGCGACGGCTGTCCGAAGGAACGCCCCGCAGATTGCGATTGTGCACAATCACCCGTCGGGCGATCCGACACCCAGTGCCGAGGATGTGGCTATCACAAAGACACTGGTTGAAGCTGGAAAACTTCTCGATATTGAAGTTGTTGATCACCTGGTGATCGGTCAGGGTGTTTTCGTTTCGATGCGCGAAAAACGGCTTGGTTTTAGCTGATCGGAGCGTCAGACAGGACTCATTCGTCAAAAATCCCAGCCTTTTGGCAACGCCTGGATTAAACTGAAACAGCGTTGCCCTGTGCTACTCTCCGGACGTAGATCAATGTCTTCGCACGAGTGGTATATCTATGTTCGACTCGGTCTCGGTCTGGGCAAAGGGAGTTTTATCTGTTGACGAATGGTCCTACCGGGCGAATTGATTTCAATGCCGATATCGGTGAGTCGTTTGCCGGTTACGAACTTGGTTTCGATAGCGAGATTGTCAAGTACATAAGTTCGGCGAATATAGCGACAGGGTTTCATGCCGGCGACCCTGATTGGATGGCCCGGACGGTTTCTCTGGCTGTCGAAAATGGCGTCGGCATCGGAGCGCATCCTTCATATCCCGACCTCGCGGGCTTTGGGCGACGCAAAATGGACCTGACGCCCGACGAAGTACGCAACGCGGTCACCTACCAGGTAGGCGCTCTGGCCGGGTTTGTCCCCGGACGGAAGCTTCAGCATGTCAAGCCACACGGTGCGCTCTACAACACGGCGGTCGCCGATGCGGCGATTGCAAAGGCGATCGTGAGCGCCATACAAGCATTCGACCCTGAACTGATTCACGTTGTGCTTGCGGGTTCCCAGTGGGAGTTGATTGCACGAAACCAGGGAGCAAGGGTCGCTCGTGAGTGCTATGCCGACAGGGCGGTTACGTCTGAAGGCACACTCGTTCCACGCTCGCAGCCCGGTGCTGTTCTGCACGATCCAGAGGAGGTCGTTCAGCGGTCGTTGAAGCTTGCGACCGAAGGCAGGGTCGTTGCCATAGACGGAACTGAGATCGACTTTTCTGCCGACTCGATCTGCCTGCATGGCGATACGAAAGGTGCCGTTGAGCTGGCATCGACTGTAAGAACTGCTCTCGAATCAGCCGGTGTCGAGATCACACCGATGGCTGCCCTGGTCGGCCCCGCCGGATCAGCGAGCAATGACTGATTCTGCATCGCAAACAGGTGATGGCGCGGACAGTCCGAGAATAGTGCCGGTTGGCGACTCGGCGGTCCTCATTGAGTTCGGTTCGGGAATCACCGTTGATCTAAACACGCAGGTGTACTCGCTGGCTGACCGTATCGATTCGATTGCGAATCCAGCGGTTACAGAATTGGTCCCCACGTACCGATCCCTGCTTGTCCACTACAACCCACTTGAGGCCCGATACGGCGAGATGGTGAAGCTTCTCAGCGAACTGATAGCCAGCAGTGGTGATACTGGCATGTCAGAGACAACTGTCGCACAGAACGTTGTCGAACTACCCGTCGTCTACGGCGGCGAAGACGGACCAGACCTGGGATTTGTCGCGGAGCATGCGGAGCTGTCACCCGAGGAAGTCGTCGCCATTCACTCGGGCGTTGGCTATCGGGTGTACATGATCGGGTTCGCACCGGGGTTCCCTTATCTTGGCGGGCTGGACGAGCGGATAGCCTGTCCCCGGCTGAAAACGCCCCGTATCAGCGTTCCGGCCGGTTCGGTAGGCATCGCGGAAGCGCAGACCGGTGTGTATCCGAACGCCAGCCCAGGGGGGTGGCAGATTATCGGCCGTACAGCGATCCCGCTGTTCGATGTCAAAAAAGCCTCGCCTTCACTCATCACTCCCGGTGCTGAAGTTAGATTCGTCCCGGTGGATTCCCATGACTGACCTGATGCCAGAACCTGGCAGGCAAATCCGGGTCGTAACGCCGGGTCTGCTATGCACTGTTCAAGATCGCGGCAGAACGGGATTTCAATCTCTTGGTGTGTCCGTCAGCGGCGCGGCCGATATCGATTCGCTGGAGATCGCGAATCGATTGGTTGGGAACGAACCCGATGAGGCTGGATTGGAGATCACGCTCGGAGGCGCTGAGATGGAATTTAGCCATACGACTGAGTTCGCCGTTGCTGGCGCTGAGACCGGTGCAACACTCGACGGCGTGCCGCTGGCGCGCAATATTCGCTACATGGCGCATGCGGGCGCACACCTGATTTTCGGTTTGGCGCCGACCGGGTTACGGGTCTACCTGGCAATTGCCGGGGGTGTCGATACACCCGGAGTTCTCGGATCTCGCTCCACGCATGTGGCTTCGGGCTTAGGCGGTCTGGATGGCAAAGCACTTTCTGCGGGAGATTCAATAAATATCGGCGTGTTGTTTGGCATACATGCTGAAGGACCTTTCCACGAAATTCGAGACACGGATGATCCGGATGGCGGCCCCCTGGTCGATCACGGGGATATCGAGATTCGGGTCATCATGGGTCCCCAGGAAGCCGAATTCACATCAGCAGGTTTGCAAACGTTCCTGCATACGGGGTACGTAGTTTCCGATCAATCGAACCGCCAGGGATTAAGACTCGACGGGGAGACAATCGAATCCAAATCGGGTAGATATGACATTGTTTCCGACGCAGTCGCAGCCGGGTCAATCCAGGTGCCGGGAGACGGAAAGCCGATCGTGTTGTTGGCCGACCGTCAAACAACCGGCGGTTACGCCAAGATCGCAGCAGTTGTGTCAGTGGACTTACCGAAGCTGGGGCAGGCTCGACCGGGGACGACGCTTAGATTTTCGGTAGTCAGTATTGAGGAGGCCCAGGAACTACTCGCTGAACGTGCAGATCGCATGTCAGCGATTCGGCCCAGATCGCTTGTGGACAAAATTGTGTTGCGTGTTGACGGCAACGAAGTATCGGTCGGAGTCACAGAACGCGACGGCAACGGGTCTTCGCAGACTGTGAAAATAGCGGAAATTGATGGTGCTACGTACCCGATCACGGTCCAGGAATTACCCCCGCTGAGTAGACCGGCTTTGTTAGAATCAGCCGTCGTATTTTAGATTGCCGTGGGGCAGCCGAGGGAGCACGAAAACGTTCGATCAGGAATTGCTAAATGACGGGCTTCTCGTAAGTTTCGTCGGAATGGGCATCGTTTTTGTGGTGCTTGTATCGCTGGCACTCACGATCAAAGTCCTCAGCATGATGGATCGTGAGTCTGCACCTGTACCGGCTGTTAGCCTGGCGACTTTTCCGGCAACGCCAGGGAACTCCCCGCGGCAACCGACCCAGGGTGGTGTCACCGGTCAACAGGTTGCTGCCATTGCCGTTGCGTTGGCCCTGACTGAAAAACAGGATAGGTCACCAGCCCGGCCGAGCAGCGGTTCGGGCGTTGGCTTGAAGGACTCTGGTAACACTGGTTCACCCGGCGGGTCGTGGTTGCAAAGCGGTCGAACGCGACTTCTGGGATCCAATCGACCGCCAGCTCCATCTACACGAAGTAAGCGCAGCCATTGAGTAGCCGAAACTACAAAATAACGATTGCCGGGCAAACGTACAACGTCGAAGTCGGCGACGTGAGCTCATCGCCAGTAGAAGTTGTCGTAGACGGCGTTAGCTACACCGTTGAACTTCCGGAGTCTGAATCTCCCCGCGTTCAGGCATCCACGATACCTGCAGCCCCCAGACCATCAAACCTTACTCCGCAACCCGTTGCGCGACCTGCCGTACCGACAACAGGTGGAGACGGGGTGGTCAGGGCTCCGATGCCGGGACGAATCATCAGACTGAATGTATCGGTCGGTGATTCGGTCACACCGGGGCAGCCGTTGTTCGTACTTGAGTCTATGAAGATGGAGAACACCATCACCGCTCCCGTTGGAGGGACGGTTTCGACTGTCCTTGTTTCGGCTGGCGACTCGGTCCAACACGGTCAGTCGCTGGCCGAGATTGCCAGGGCTTAGTCGCTATGTCGAACGAGTTGGACGCACTCTGGGCCGGGTTCACGGCTATAGGCGACGAGCCACGGATGATCATCATGTGGGCAATTGCCGCGGCGTTATTGTACGTCGGCGTTGCCAGGAAAAAAGAGCCGCTTTTGTTGGTTCCGATTTCCATGGGAATTCTATTTGCCAATCTGCCACTCGGAGAACTGATCCGCGAGGGCGGAGGTGGCGGGCCTGCCGGGGTGCTGAAAACGTTTCAATCGGTAGGGATGGAAACAGACATTTTCCCACTACTGATATTTCTCGGTGTGGGTGCGGCGACCGATTTCACACCTATGCTGTCGAACCCGAAGACCATTCTGTTGGGCGCTGGTGCACAGGCCGGCGTATTCGTCGCGCTACTTGGAGCCCTGCTGCTCGGAATGACCGACTACTTCAAGTTTGGACTTCTCGAAGCATCGTCGATTGGGATAATAGGCGGAGCCGATGGCCCCACAACCATTTTTATCGCGACGAGAATGAGGGAACTCGGGGAATCGCTCCCCGATGTTGCAGTGCGGGACATCGTTGGCGCTACTGCGGTCGCTGCGTACTCTTACATGGCGCTGGTTCCTATTATTCAGCCGCCAATTATCAAGCTGCTCACCACAAAAAAAGAGCGTCTGATAAGAATGAAGTACGCCTCCAGGCCGGTTTCGAGGCGCACCCAGATCCTGTTCCCCGTCGTGACCACGGTGATCATCAGTGTGCTTGTTCCGTCGGCATCGCCGCTGATCGGTCTGCTGATGCTCGGCAACCTGATAAAAGTCTCAGGAGTAGTGCCGAGACTCGCCGATGTTTCCGAGAACGCGTTGATGAACATCGTAATCATCCTGCTTGGACTGGCAGTGGGTTCGACGATGCCTGCGGCGATCTTCCTTCAACCTGAGACCATCGGAATATTCCTGCTGGGCCTTTTCGCATTCATCACAGCGACAATGGCGGGAATCTTGCTGGCTAAACTCATGAATGTTTTCCCGGGCGACAAGATCAATCCAATGATCGGTGCTGCCGGTGTTTCGGCGGTGCCCATGGCGGCTCGGGTCGTCCAGGAAATGGGCCGGGCGGAGGATCCAGAGAATTTCCTGCTAATGCACGCAATGGGCCCAAACGTGGCGGGAGTGATCGGCACTGCAACGGTAGCCGGGGTGCTCCTGGCGATCGTACCGAATCTTGTCTAGTCACTCATTTCGAGAAGCCTGATCGGTTAATCGAATACACCCGTCAGTTTGTCTTGCGTTGGAACTTTATCGGCGCGACTATCGGGCAGGCCAGCAACCACCGACCACAACTGGACCAAACTACTGCATCTGGAGATTTCGCATATGCCTGACCGTTCAATGAAGGGTGTTTTTCCGATCCTTTCAGCACCGATTAACGAAAAGGGCCAGTTAGTGGTCGAGGACCTCGAGCGCCAGGTCGAATGGATAATTGGCAAGGGTGTGCACGGGGTTGGAATTGCTATCGCGACGGAGATTTTCAAATTTACCGAATCCGAACGAGACTTGATCCTCAGCACGGTGGTCAGAGTCGCGAACGGGCGGGTCAAGGTTGTGATGAATACCGGTGGAGAGAGCACCGATGTTGCGGTGTTCCTGTCGAAACGGGCCGAAGAGCTGGGCGCCGATGCACTGATGATCCGGCCGAGTTCATTTATCCCGGTCCCCGTTTCGGAAAACGTCGAGTACTTCGGCAGGATCGCTGAGTCCGTCACGGTCCCAATATTCCTTCAGGACCAGGGCACCGCACAGGTTTCGCCTGCAATGGCCGTTCAATGTGCCAATCGACACGAAAATCTTTGCTACATCAAGGTCGAAACTCCACCGACCATCCCCCGGATGGGCGAGACACAGAAGCTCTCCAGGGGTTCAGGGCTGATCCTGTTTGGCGGCGCAGGTG
The DNA here is from genome assembly GCA_027623655.1 of Chloroflexota bacterium. GTDB lineage: Bacteria > Chloroflexota > Dehalococcoidia > Lucifugimonadales > Lucifugimonadaceae > Lucifugimonas. The sequence continues at coordinate 444 of JAQBVG010000023.1, read as the reverse complement.
GTGCTTTCGTTGTCGAGGAGTTCAAGCGAGGTTCGGTCGGTACGATGCCCGGTTCGACGCTCCCTGACATGTTCGTCCGTGTCTGGGATCATTTTCAGGCTGGTGATGAAGTTGCGGCCAATTCAGAGATGCGGAGGCACGCTGCTTTGATCGGGATGCTCGCGCAAGGGCAGGGGTACGCGAATTGGATCTGCAAGCACATCATGGTGCGCCGGGGTGTTTTCACTCCCGGATCGGACTTCGCACGCCATCCTGCGCTCAAACCCGACGCCGAGCACTATCGGGAGGTCGATAGCCTTCTCGAAGAGTTGGATTTAATCGGCAAGTAAGAAGCTGCACGCTGGCTCGTCAACTGGACCGGATCGAGCCGCACGTACCTAGCAGGGTGCTGAAGAATCCGTGTTTTCCCGTTTGAAACGTTGTTCGGGCGAAGTTGGTGGGGGC
>JAQBVG010000158.1 GCA_027623655.1 Chloroflexota bacterium | reverse complement strand
CAGTGTTTCCGCCCACCATTCACTCGATTCACTCGATTCGCCCACTTGGACATTGGACATTCCTTGTTGAATGTTGTGGCGGCGGGCCTGGTTGCTCGATCTCAGTGCGTACGTACATCTGAATCCTGTGCGGGTCGCTGCCCTGGAGCTGGACAAGCACGCGAACAAAGCGGAATCCAAGGGGCTGGTGAATCCTGATTCGTCGAAAATCGAGATGCGACTGAAGAAACTACGCGACCATCGCTGGTCTTCATATCGAGCCTATGGTAACTACGCAAAGACGCCCCCATGGCTTTTTACCGAGGAGATCCTTCAGCGTAGTGGCGGACGTGCCAAGTATCGCCGATATGTCCAAGGCTACGTGACGCGCGGACTTTGATCCCGATGAATTTGTAAGGTCGCGTCCGCGCGACGTTATTGCGTACGTGTCCATGGTGTTGTTCGCTCAGGCTATCTTCAGCGTGAGGCGTTTTCCGACAGCTTCGGCGAATCGCTCAAGGGTAGACAGCTTGATGTCTTCGGCGTGATTCTCGATTCGGGAGATTGCCGTTTTCTTGGTGTGCAGGCGGGCCGCTAGCTCCTCCTGGGTAACCCCCGCCTCCAATCGTGCTTGCTTGAGCATGACTCCAATTTTGAACTGCTCGTATCCCGAGTCGTAATTCTTCGCGAAATCCGGGTCGCGCGCCTTGCGCTTCTTTACGTATTTCTGTACGTCGCTCATTTCTTCTTCCTCCTAAAGTAATCTCGCTTACGCTCCTCAGCGAGCCGAATGGCTTGCAGAGGAGTCTTTTGGGTCTTCTTCTGGAATGCGTGCGATAGCACCACCAACTTTCGACCGTCAAAGAAGCCAAGGAACCTGAAGATGTTCCCCGCTACTTTGACTCGAATCTCCCAAAGATCGTCCGTACTGGTCATCTTTTGGAAGTACTGCACCGGTACAATATCCATGTCTTCCACGAGATTGATCACCCAAGCGGCCTTAAGGGCCTACTTGGTCGACAGAGATTCCAAAAACTCCTCAACCGGACAACGCCCAGCGTCTGTCTCGTAGAATATGACATCTCTTACCATGCGGGAAGGTTAACGCGCATGTTAACCGCGTGTCAAGCCGGTGATCTCAATTTTTAGGAGCGCACGTCAGCGGTGACCCCGCCGCGGGTTCAACGTACATGTCCACCGCCTTGTTCGGCATTCCTATGCTCTTGGTCGACCTTATGGATCTGCCCGATAATCCTGACAACTTTCTGCCCAGTCTGAGTGAGCCCGTATTCTGTACGCGGGGGAACTTCCGGAAATGAGGTCTTTGATAAAAGTCCGTACTGCGTGAGTTTGCGGAGACGCTCGGACAGAACTTTCGTGGAAATACCAGAGATGTGGCGCTCCAAAGCACCAGGTCGGACAATCCCTTTGCGCACGGCAAGGAGAACTGAAACGGACCACTTGCAGCCAATGACATCCTCAAGTCTCCGGTAGAGCGTACCGCCTGAACTATTTTTATCACGTTTCATCATCTGTTTCCTCAATATCTACCAAGACGTGCGGGGGGAACCAAAAAGTGCCCCGTTGCGGAGTCGTGAAATGTGTCGTAGTTACATAACAGAGCAACATATACCACGCAGAGTTGCCTGGGTGTCGTTGCGCAAGACCATAGAGAAAGGCAACGGTTATGAACAGAAGTAAAGCGGTGTTCTATCATGCGGGATGTCCGGTTTGCGTGGAAGCGGAACAGAAGGTCGCGCAGGCCGTCGATCCTCTGAAATACGACGTTGAGATTGTCCATTTGGGGCAAGCGAAGTCTCGCATCGCTGAAGCCGAGGCGAGCGGTGTGAAATCGGTTCCCGCGCTCGTGTTGGATGGTGTGCCGTTTCATATCAACTTCGGCGCAGGTATTGAGGCTCTGAAGTAAGCATCTATACCATCAGAACTGCAAGGAGCGTGTGGCTGTTCCATGCGCTCCTTTCTCTTGTTGCCGAACGAATAACGTTTTATCCCGAGTGCTGCGAGCGTAGGCACAGGGGTGAGGCCCGCTCGTTGCGACCGATTACGATGGTGTTGAGCCGGCATCAGGGATGACCTGGTTGCGGCGGGCCCCGCCCGCCTGCTTGCGCCGCGTGCGGCGGGATGATGCGCCCCGTGTTGCGCTTCATGCCGGACGCCGTCGGAGTCAGTCTACCCCTTCAGAAACACAAAAACCGCCACGCAAAGAAGTTTCTCTCTTCCTCCGCGTAGCGGTTCCGTTCAACGTTAAAATCAAACTTTTTCGCGCTAAGCGAAAATAGTTTGGATTTTATGGTTGGGTCAGCTTCTTGATGATGTTCCGGGCAAGATGTTCGTTGACCTCACGATGTCGCGGAACAGGTTGACAAGCACCGGTATCGGGATTCTGATACCAATCGTGTTTTCCGCCGTGGCGGATAAATGTGCAGCCAAGTTTCTCGATCTGGCGGATCAGATCGTTACGCTTCATGCGACTTGAAGTTCCCCAACTTTGCGTACACAGGGAATGTGGCCTTGTGTGAGGTCCTCAAAGAGATCCTTCAGGTGTGCCTGAAGGTCTTCCAGTGATTCGCCCTGAGTCATGTAGTCCGGGTAATCTTCCAGATAACCGAGCCACATGCCCTTCTCTTGCCAGTGAACGTATCGGATTGTCTTCATGTGGGTATGGTAGCCCCGTTGGATGATGCTTTCAACACCGATTTCCAAGACCCAATGGCGCAGGTCAGGCGCGCTGACGGGCGTCGTCTAAACCTGCTGGTTGGCTGTGGATTGATCTGGCTTGTACCTCGAAGCGGTGGAGAATATCCCGGATCGAAAAAGTCTTCCGCCCAACCAAGTACGAGTGAACGGTGTCGTCAAAGTTTTTGTACCACTTCGACGGTATTCCGCGCTTGCCGATGACGGCCCCCACAATGCTCCCCGCCGTCGCGGCCGTACAGTCGTTGTCCATCCCCATGGCGACGGTCTCGCCGATGACCCGGGTGAAGTCCGTTTTACCGATGGTGATTCCCCACACAGTCAGACAGGCGTTGTTGATCGTGTGAACGGGATGCATCCCTTTGAAACGTTGATCCACGGCCTCTCGCGCCTGCTTGCAGTTCTTGATGTCCGGTGCATGGCTGCGCTGGCTACCAGCGCATGGGACTTAGCTTGCGTGACTTAGGAATAAAAAACTAGACATTCTGCCCAATGCATCCCATTCTTATGCTCCATGAAAACAAACATCAGTCTGGAGCATGTACGTGTGCGGCCTGTTTTGTCAAAGGAACGGGCACGTTTCAAAGGCTTAATGGATAAGAAGCACTACCTCGGGTGGGGGCAACCGGTGGGGGAAACGATTTGCTATGTCGCGGAGGAGAAAGGAGAGTGGCTGGCGTTGCTGGTCTTTGGTGCCGCCGCGTATGCTTTGAAGGATCGCGACGGTTGGATAGGTTGGACACAAGAGCAAAGGCAAAAGCGTCTTAATTTCATAGCGCAGAATCGTCGCTTTCTGATCCTTCGCGGTAAAGGTGAGGCGAACCTTGCCTCTCGCATATTGGGTCTGTGTACCAAGCGGCTGGCGGGTGACTGGGAGAAGCGCTACGCGCATCCGGTATTGGCCTTGGAGACCTTCGTTGATCCGGAGCGCTTTGAAGGCACCTGCTATCGTGCCGCAGGGTGGGATGTACTGGGGCTGACGGTCGGCACAAAGCGCATCCATCGTGACGTCTATGACCTGAGCGGCACTCCCAAGCAGTTGTTCGTCAAAGCGCTGCGCCGGGACGCACAGAAGCAGCTTTGCGCTGAGGACCTGCCCAAGGCGTGGCAGAAACACGAGTTAAAGGTGGTGCCTCGCAGTCCCGTTCGCACGCAACACTCTCGCAGCTTATGGGAGGCCTTTTCCGATGTTGAGGAATTTCGGGCGGCGAGAGGGATGCGCCACTCGGTGGCGTCGGTACTGGCGTGCTGTACGTGTGCGGTATTGGCAGGCGCAAAAAACATTGGTGAGATGGAAGAGATAATGGGCGGGCTTGAGCAACGTCAACTGCGTGCCCTGCGTTGCTGGCGCAACCCGCGCACAGGTCGGTATCAGGCGCCCTCGGAAACGACCTTGCGCCGTGTGTTGTCCGGTATCGATGCCGCGCAGTTTGATACGGTGGTCGCCATATGGGTTCAACAACACGAGGATATTGCAGCCCTGGCACTCGACGGGAAAGCCATGCGCGGCTGCCTCGACGAAGAGGGCAGGCCACTCTTCCTGGTCAGTGCGGTCGCGCACGGCACCGGCGCCTTTCAGGGACAAGTCGAAGTAGACTGCAAATCCAATGAGATCCCCGCCGCTCGTGAGTTACTCCGCAACATGGCCCCACTCGATGG
>JAQBVG010000157.1 GCA_027623655.1 Chloroflexota bacterium | reverse complement strand
GGGATCAACTGGCGGGGTGGTTAGTATCCGGTCCAACGACGTGTCGCGCTATCGCGCCAGGCTGAGTCCAATTAATGAGTGATTTTTCATTTATACAACTGGCCGACCCACAGTTCGGGATGTTTGCCAGTTCCAGCGGGAAGACCTCTGAGGAAATCGACGCCTTCGCGAAGCGAGGTTTGACCATCCGCAAAGCACCCAGGATCTCAGGATTTGCGGCAGAGACCGCTTTGTTTACAAGAGCGATAGAACGCGCTAACTCGCTCAAACCCGCATTCATTGTGGTCTGCGGCGACATGGTCAACGAGGCCGCAAACGACGAACAAACTGCCGAAGTCAAGAGGATTGCTGCACTACTCGACGATTCGATCGCTCTCCACTGGGTGCCCGGAAACCACGACGTAGCGTTCGACCACGAGACACCCACACCACAGGCCGTCGACCGCTACAGGTCACATTTCGGCCCCGACTACTATGCTTTTTCTTTCGGCGATGTCCGATTCGTGATCATCAATTCAACGGTCCTAACGTCTCCGGAAACCATGCCCTCCGAGGCGAAAACGCAACTGGCTTTTATCGAAGCCGAGGCCAAACTCGCAAAGAGTCAGAACTCAAACCGAATCGTTTTATTTAGCCATCACCCGTTGTTCGTGAAGCTCCCGGACGAAGACGACAATCCCTGGTCAATCAAAAAGCAGTACCGGACACCAATCCTGAAAATCGCTGCCGACCACGAAATCGCAGCCAACTTCGCTGGCCACTGGCACAGGAATAACGTCGCGAGGGCCAACGGCATCGAAGTCGTAGCGTCCGGCCCGGTCGGGTATCCTCTCGGTAATGACCCCTCGGGATACAGAATCGTTAGCGTAACCTCGACTAAAATCAAGCACGAATATCACTCACTCGAAACCGGGTGAGCGATGTCGAGTTACCCGACGGAAGCCCGTGCGCTCGCCGACAGCGCAGGTATAAAGTACTTTCCACCGGTTTTAACCTGTATCGCGGGTTCGTACAGGCGGAGGCTGGCGAGACCGAATCCGTCCTAAAATCGCTCGGCGAATCAAAGGCCGGGGCACTAAGTATGGGTATGCTACCTCTTGCGCTGCAGGCGAACCTGGCAAAAGCAAAGATCACGGCCGCACAAAACGGCGGACAGGCTGCTGACGACGTGGTTTCAGAATGCGAGGACATGATCGAGAGAATCGCCTCGTCCATAAAAAATACACATATCAGTAACGAATTCGCCAGGGCGGCGAGAACAAATCTCGCAGCTTAGAAATATGGCCAGGAAAATGGACAGGTTATTCCGATAGATGCCACCACCAACTATTCTCTGTGTCGATGACGAACCGCAGGTACTGAATGCGGTAGAACGCGACCTGAGAACTCGCTACGGCAGCAAGTACAGGATCGTAAAGGCCGGATCGGGAGCCGCTGCGATTGATCTCCTCAATCGACTGAAAGAGCGCGGTGATCTGGTCGCCCTGTTCCTCGTCGACCAGCGCATGCCCGGGATGACAGGGACCGAACTCCTCTCCGAAGCGCGGAAGATATTTCCAGAAGCCAAGAAAGTCCTGTTGACTGCTTACGCAGACACCGAGGCGGCAATTTCGTGCATCAACTCTGTCGGGCTCGACCACTACCTGATGAAGCCATGGGACCCGCCTGAACAGGTCCTCTACCCAATACTCGATGACCTCCTGGCCGACTGGGAGGCAACTGCTCCAGTTGAATACGACGGCATCCGTGTGGCCGGTGCCCTGTGGTCTTCACTGTCCGACGTCAAAGATTTTTTGGCCCGCCATCAAATTCCGTACAAATGGATGGACATCGAACGAGATGTGAAAGCCCTGGCCGAGGTCGAGAAGGTCAATGGGCGAGAGAACGCACACGACATACCGATTGTTTTCTTCCCTGACGGCACTCACCTTGTGAAGCCCGATACACGCGCACTGGCCGACAAGGTTGGACTCCAAACGTCGGCTGACCATCCCTTTTACGATCTGATCATCATTGGGGGCGGCCCGGCCGGGCTGGGAGCGGCCGTATACGGTGCCTCCGAAGGCCTGCGAACAGCGATGATCGAACGCGCCTCCCCGGGCGGACAGGCAGGTTCAAGTTCAAGGATCGAAAACTATCTTGGATTTCCGAACGGCCTCAGTGGCGCAGACCTGGCACGCCGGGCCTCTACACAGGCCAGGCGTCTTGGGGCTGAGATCCTCACTGCGGCGGATGCCAGGGCTGTCCGCGTGGAAGACCAGTACAAGATTGTTGAACTTGCGGACGGCACCGAACTAATGTGTCGGGCACTGGTCGTTGCGACCGGAATGACCACCAGGCAGCTCGAGGCCGAGGGAGTGGAAAGACTCACCGGTGCTGGAATCTATTACGGTGCAGCCAACACCGAGGCTGCGTTCTACCGCGATCAGCCAGTTGTAGTCATCGGCGGCGCCAACTCGGCAGGTCAGGGAGCGATGCTGTTCTCCCAGTTTTCCAGCCATGTGACGATGCTGGTTCGCGCTGACACTCTCGAAGACTCAATGTCGCGCTATTTGATCGACCAGATCGCCGGTACCCCGAACATTACGGTTCAATTCAACTCCGAGGTCGCAGCGGCCCATGGAGATACACGGCTTGAAGGCATCGACGTCCGAGACAAGCGGACGGGAGCCGTAGAGCGGCTCGACGTGGCTGCCATGTTTATCTTCATTGGGGCTGCACCCCACTCCGAGTTTGTTTCGAAAGTCGTCGAGACCAACGAAGCAGGGTTCATCCTGACCGGCGTCGATGTCGGCCGCGGTAAAACGAAGTGGACACTCGAGAGAGACCCGTTGCTCACCGAAACCAGCGTGCCAGGCATTTTTGCCGCAGGCGACGTGCAACACGGCACGGTAAAGCGCGTTGCCACCGCGGTCGGTCAGGGAGCGTTAAGCGTGAGTTTTGTCCACCAGTACCTCCAGACAGTTTGATGGAAGACAGCCTCAGGAATGTGCCGTTATTTGCGGGGTTGCCAGACGAAGATCTGCGCGACCTCGCGCAGGCCATCACAACGCTTCAGCTAGAGAAGGGCGAAATGCTCTTCAAGGAAGGCGACCAGGGCGAAACTGCCTACGTCATCGAAAGCGGCGAGATCGAGATACTAAAGGCATCGCAAAACCGATCAGTGCTATTGAACGTCCTGGGTCCCGGTGATGTGTTCGGTGAAATGGCGTTGCTAGACGAATCGCCCAGGATGGCCGGGGCGAGGGCGGCCCGCCCCACATCAGTGCTGGCGATCAAGAAAACCACCTTCGACAATCTGCTCGATCACAGTTCGTCGGCAGCCCGCTCAATGTTCGACACTGTCGTCGCACGGCTGCGACTGACTGAGGGCCTTCTTCGCCAGAGCGAGCGAATGTCCCAGTTGGGCACACTCACAGCCGGGGTTGCACACGAACTTAATAATCCTGCAGCCGCCGTAAAGCGCGGTGCGGACCAGCTCGCCGACTCAGTAGAGTCGTACGGGAAATCGCAACGAGCGGTCGCCGGGCTGGCGCTTTCGGTAAAACAAAGCAATTCGCTTTCCGACCTGCTCGCTGAGGTCCAATTGACTTCGGCGAGCATCATTGACATCGATCCGCTCGACCGGAGCGACCTGGAGTACGAGATTCAGAACTGGCTGGAAGACCGGAATGTCGAAGACGCCTGGCAAATAGGTCCTGATCTCGTGAGTGCGGGCATCACCCGGCAGAAGCTTGATTCACTTGACCAGACGTTCGGACCCGAATCGGCACCGGTTGTCGCAGTCCTGATTAGCAGGTCAGCAAGCGTATGTGGGCTGCTCGCCGAAATCGGTCAGGCAGCCGGGCAGATATCGAATATTGTTGGCTCTCTAAAAACCTACTCGTTCCTCGACCAGGCGCCCGTTCAGACTATCGTCGTTTCTGAGGGGGTCGAAAGCAGCCTACTGATGCTCCGCGGGAAGCTCAAACTGGGTATCCAGGTGCACCGTGAATATGCGGAAGGCGTACCGAGTATCCAGGCGTACGGTAGCGAACTCAACCAGGTCTGGACCAACCTAATCGACAATGCCGTCGATGCGATGGACGGCTACGGCGAGTTGACAATCCGAATTTACAACTCCGTTACAGACGTAATTGTCGAGATCGAAGATAACGGGCCGGGTATTCCTGAAGCGATCCAACACAGAATCTTTGACTCGTTTTTCACGACCAAAGAACCGGGCAAGGGCACCGGGCTGGGACTCGATATCACGTACAACATCGTGGTTCACAAGCACCGTGGCAACATCACGGTGCTCTCCGAGCCCGGCCGAACATGTTTTCAGGTGACCCTCCCGATCGAAAGCGACCTGGCAGGGCAAACATAGTCCGACGGGGACCC
>JAQBVG010000156.1 GCA_027623655.1 Chloroflexota bacterium | reverse complement strand
ATTCTGCCACGTCCCAGGCCGGATTCGACTGCTGGAATGTGCATGCGACCGGCTCTGGAAACTACTATAACGCACCGATGTTTTCAGATGTCGACCAGTACACGGCCGACGGCTACTTCACCGATGTCATTCCGGAGAATGCTCTGGGCTACATGCAGTCGCGCCTCGACTCAGAAAATCCATTCTCGATGAATGTTCACTACACCGCGCCGCATGCGCCATGGGGCCGTGAACAACATCCATCAGATCTGTACGACGACTACTTTGAGAATTGTGGGTTTGATTCAGTCAGCTGGGATCCTATCCATCCCGACCACCTTGCAAAAGAAGGGTCTTCAGGCAGTGTGGGTGGCACTGAACGTGAGCGACGCGAGTTGTTGAGCGGCTATTTCGCGGCGATCACTGCGATGGACGCCAACATTGGTCGGTTGATTGACTGGCTCGAAATCAACGATTTGCGGCAGAACACATTGATCGTGTTCACCGCGGACAACGGAATGAGCATGGGTCACCACGGAATCTGGGGCAAGGGAAACGGGACGTATCCAGCGAACATGTTTGATACCGCGGTGAAGGTCCCGACACTGATCTCGAGGCCGAGTCATATTCCTGAAGGCGTTGTGAGCGTCGACCTACTCAGCCATTACGACTTGATGCCCACAATTCTCGAGTACGTCGGAGTTACAGGTGACAGTGATTTAGAAAACCTTCCGGGTAGCAGTTTTGTGCCGGTTCTACAGGGCGAATCGCTGCCGACAGGTAGCCCAGTGATTGTGTTTGAAGAATACGGCCCAACACGCATGATTCGATCCGACTCGGCAAAGTACGTACATCGGTATCCGAACGGTCCGAACGAGTTCTACGACCTTCTGAACGATCCGGAAGAAACAGTAAACGAGATCGAAAATCCGGTATTCAGCACAGCGATTGCCAGCATGAGGTCCGAACTGCAGGTGTGGTTCGACCTTTATTCGGAACCGGAGCGTGACGGCTCAAAACAGGCGGTGAAGGGCAGGGGACAGCTGGCCCTGGTCAGTGGGCAATCGGAAGCGTTCGCCCAGGATGTCGTTTTCCTGCGTGATAAGTAAGGAATGCACTTCTGTCGAACTCATGAAGGAAGATGATGGAAGTAACGAACTGAGTATCGGGAGAGCATTATTTGATTGACACGCTTTTGATAGGCGGCAAGGGCACGATCGGGGCCGGACTGCGGACATACCTGCCACAGCTAGACGCCGACTACCGAATTGCATCGGCGGATTTGCCGGGTGCGCCGGACAAAGCGATAGATCCGCACGCCCAGAGAGAGTTTCTGGACCTCGACGCCTCGAAGGACGATCAAAGGTTGCGTTCGGCGTTACAGGGCAGAGACCTCGTCGTTTACCTGGCCCGCAAAGATCCACTCACCGAAATGAACGCGATGACCGATCGAGTTTTCAGAGCCGTGATGGACGTTTGTCCTGGCGCAGTGATGATTGGTTCCAGTTCAGTGCATGCGACGGGTGGTGCGTACTACGGATACACAAGGGAGGAGGATTCTCCGATTGCGGCCAGGCGGTTCGAGGAGGTCGATCCGTGGCCCGAACCGCTATCGGTCATGACCGAGCCGTGTCCGACCGGTGATTACGGAGTCGAAAAAGCCTATGTGGAAGCATGGTGCCACCGACTCGGGGCGATAGGACAGAGTGCGGTGGCCGCCCGGTGGGGCGGGATCAACGACACGAACGGCAAAAAGGATGAGATTTCGTACTTTACTGTCTGGTGTCACCAGGAGGATTCGGCTCGATTCGTTGACGCCTGCTACAAAACGGCAAAGGCTGGAAATCTTCGACCGAGCGCTCACTACTACGTGATTTCAAATAACACGTACAACATCTTCGACATAGAAACCACGAGGCGTGAGATCGGTTATGAACCACGGCACAATGCCGAGACGATGTACGGCTAGCCGCCAGCCCATCAACCCGTGATCCCGGACAGCGACGAAACCTCATCCGCCACCAGTTGACGCTGGCTGGACAGGCTCCCGCCTGTAGCTCGGATTAGTGCGGCACGCGGACGTTACTCGGTGGGCGACGACCGCCAGGCGACCACGGACCGGTCTGATTCCCGCTTGGCCTGGTACATCGCAGCATCGGCGTGCTCAACGAGGTCGGCAACGTGCTCCCCGTCATCAGGAATCTGCGCCAACCCGACTGAAGTAGTGATACCAGTTTCGTCGCCCTGCACTGCGATTCGGCCGAGCGACTCGGCGAGCTGCTGCGCCTTCCGGAGACCCGACTCACGACCGGTGTCGGTTAGGATCACGCCGAACTCGTCGCCGCCATACCGGGCTACCACGTCGGAGGCTCGCAAGTTCTTGTGTAACACGGCAGCGAACTCTTTTAGGACCCGATCTCCCTCAGCGTGCCCCCGTTTGTCGTTGATCTGCTTGAATTTGTCGACATCGAAAAGCAAGAAACAACTGGCTGTTTTCCTGCGTATGGCGACTCGTATCTCACGGTCAAGCAGTAGTTCCAGTTGCACCCGGTTGTATGCCCCGGTCAGCGAATCGGTAGTGGCCTGCAGTTCTAGTGCCGTTTTCCCGGCACGCTCGGCGGTCACGTCTCGTGCTACTGCTGCGATCACCACCGCGTCAGAAGCCGGTTCATGAACGGCGGAGAGGCTGACGTTGTATACGAGCTTTAGTCCGTCCGGATCGATTGCCGGGACATCGACCCGCAACAACGCGCCGAGCGTCGCCGGGATAGTTGTCGTACGCCACAGGTGAGCGATCTCCGGCCACGCGTCCGCTACAGGCTTTCCGGTTTCGGCTGCGTTGAAGGACGAGAGAAAGGCGTCGTTTGCCTCGATCAGTAGTCCATTCGAGTCAACAACTAATACCGGATCGCTTATTGATTTGAAGATACCCAGTCGTGACATGAGTGATTCTCGTTGCTGATAAGCGGCGGGCGTGAGAATGGCCGAAAGCTCTGGCTCAAGTGGGATTGTAGTGTTTTGTAAACGCCTAAGCGTTGAAGCGGTCGGTTACGTTGTTAGACGGAAAGCAGTGTGTTACACCCGGTACGTAACTCGGTGCGGCGAAATCACCCGGTGACCGAGTTTGGTTCCGGTAGCTGTTTCGTTAGTCGTGGGGTTTTCACAGCGCGTCAGTACTTGCCGTCGGGGTCCGGCGTCGACTGCTTATCAAACCGATGCAGATGGCGACTCCTCCTGTACTCCTCTGGTCTCCCGGTGAACAGTCGACGAACCTGTTCGTTGTGCATGGCCGCGACCGGTTCCATTGATGTAGGCTCCCCGCATGCACCCGGTTGCAACGCTGAAGGAAATCAACTGGAAGGGATGTCGAGTTAATGGTTCAAGAAGTTGAGATGATCGCCGACTTCAAAAACAGGGTTGGCGAAGGTCCGGTCTGGGATCCAAAACGCCAGGTTTTGAACTGGACCGACATCCAGACCGGAAGACTTTTTGAATACGATCCGGCGACTGGCGTCAGCCGGAAGATTTACCAGGGTGAGTACATCGGCGGCTACGCGAACAACAGGCAGGGCGGGTTTATGGTCGCCAGTTGGTCGGGTATCGGCCTGTGGCGTGAGGGTGAGCAGATCACCTATATCCACCGCGGCATGTTGCGCGGGAAACCTTTGCAGTTTAACGACGTGACGGCCAGTCCAGCCGGACAGTTCTTTGCTGGAACTTACTATGAGGGTGCTCGCCGTGCCGAGCTCTACCGATTCGATCCCGACGGCAGCATCCACATTGTTGAGGACGATATCGGAACATCGAACGGACTCGGCTTTTCGCCCGACCTGTCGACCGCGTACTACGTCGACACCCAGCAACGCCGGATCTGGGCGTACGACTTCGACGCGGCGACAGGCGATTTTTCGAACCGGCGAGATCTGGTTGTTTTCGAGGGCGAAGAGGGATTCCCGGACGGGTTGACGGTCGACTCCGAAGGTTACATCTGGCAGGCGATGTGGGGAGGAGGTTGCGTGATTCGTATCGACCCGGACGGTAAGGAAGAGCGCCGAGTCCGCTTCCCCGCCACCCAAACTTCCAGCGCCATGTTCGGCGGCAAGGACCTGAATGAACTGTATGTAACTACGGCGTGGAACGGGACTGGAGAAAACTCGCCGACTTCATACGACGGTTCAGCGCATCGTGGTGGAGAGTTGTATCGGATGAAGCTGGATATCCAGGGTAAGCCAGAGTTCGAAACTGACTTTGCGTGGCCTCGTTGATGCGAGAGGCATTTCAACCTCGAGACAGAGTAAGGCACTGGAAGCCGACCAAATCATGGCTGAAATCGGGATTCGGTATAATGAAACAGCATTCATATTTGTGAATCTGGAGTAATCGATATGACGAAGGCAACCTAAACTATTTACAACAAGGGCGGCGGCGGCAA
>JAQBVG010000155.1 GCA_027623655.1 Chloroflexota bacterium | reverse complement strand
GCATTATCATGCCTCAATCAGGCAGCGATTCCACTTATCCCACTGTGCAGATTTCCGGGACCATCTCTACCCGAAGACTTAAGCGAGCATGCTCCGTGAGCACGCTCGGTCAATTCGGAATCAGTTGAAGTTGTTGGATCGAGGTAAGGGATGAACTCCGAGCGCTATTAATCCAATTCGGCGACGAAACCGAACTACTAGCGTCGGGCGAACTGGTTCGACTTGAACCGCTTAGTCGGCTGTGTGCCGACTTCAGAAGGAAATGGCTGTGAAGAAGAGACTATTACTAGCGATCAGTGGAGGCCTTTTTGCGGTGATGATGCTTGGTGGCGTAGCGTCCGCCCACGTGCATGGCATCACTCCACTCATCGACATTTCTGTTGAAAACGCCAACGCTGGCGGCAACGGAACTAATGGCACTCCAGCTGATGACGCAAACGGTGGCCCAATCACGGGCTTGATTCCCCGAGACACCGGCAACTCACCACTCACCAGCGGCGATGGCGGACGGGGTGCCCTTACCGGCAATCCACACGCTCCGTAGACACGTTTCGTTCGCATAGAATCACCCCGGCCATCTCCGGGGTGGTTCTGTTTAACAGAACAAAATACGTTCCACTAGCCTTTGGCAATCTCATCTGGCACTTCTCTCCGCCGCGGGCACCGCTCAATGTCGCAAGAAAACCGGGGGGCTCCGACCTGGTCAGCATACGCTACCAGATACCCGCGCATCTCAGTACATCAGTACAACCCGGCGGTTCTGTCAGAACTCAGTGTCCGGGCAGAATAGCATCTCCCTTTGTGAAAACGAGGAGAGCTATTTATGTCCTGCCCGTACTGCCTATCCACGTCCGTGTCCAAGATAAAACAGCGAACATCGCTTGGCTATCGGACATTCTGTTATCGAGACTGCAAAAGACGTTTTAACGAGCGCACTGGTTCACCTTTCAACGAACTCCAGTTTCCGACAGATATCGTCTTACTCGCCGTGCTCTGGCGATTGAGGTACAAGCTCAGTTTTCGTGATGTTGCTGAACTTCTATCGCAGCGAGGATTTGAAGTCAGTTACGAAACCATACGTATCTGGGAGTTTCGGTTTGCACCGTTGGTCAGTGAAAATCTTCGTTCGAAACGTCGTGGTAAGGCAGGGCGTTCCTGGTACCTGGATGAGACGTACATCAAGGTCAGTGGTCGTTGGCGTTACCTTTATCGAGCGATAGATCGAGGAGGAAACCTGCTCGATTCCATGCTGAGTGAGCACCGAGATAAACATGCTGCCCGACGATTCTTACGGCGTATGATCGACAGTACCGGGCACAAGCCACTACGGATGACGACAGACAAGCATCCTGCCTACACGAAGGCAATTCGTTGGATCGTCGGTCGCAAGGTTTTACATCGGCAGAATCAGTATATGAACAACCGAATCGAGCAGAATCATCGAGGAATCAAGCAGCGCTATTACCCAATGCTTGAGTTCAAACAGTTCGAATCAGCCAGTCGGTTTTGCACTGCATTCGATGAACTGAGAAACTATCTGAGAGTTCGGGCAATGGACGGTCAACAAGTATCAGCATCCGGTCCGAGAGCGATATTCACGGATAGGTGGTCGACTCTAATGACCGAATTGTCAGCTTAAATATAGTGACGAATTTTTGCATTTAGGTCGCAATATTTTCAGGACGTGCGCCGAGTTCTGACAGAACCGTGTTCGGCGGGACTTGGCGCTACTTTGACCACGACATCACCGATTTCGACGATGGCGTCCCGGACTGTTTTTGACACAGCTCCGAAAAGCCAGCCCGGTTTCCAACATTCCAATCGGACTGATTTCAGAGGCGCTGGTATCAACCCGAATTTCTAGTCCTCCTGTGCTGCGAAAAACGGTATGGGGTTCACACGTGAGCGATCAAGAGCGGTGTTAAGAATTCTCAAAAGGAGTTTGTGCTGTCATGGCAACGAATCTGGAAGTAACGATGCGACTCGACGTCAGGGTGCCGATGCGAGACGGTGTCGATCTATCGGCGGACATATACCTGCCGCAGGCGGATGGGCCGTTCCCGGTCGTGTTGATGCGAACTCCATACAGCAACAACGTCGATTCTGTAATCACTAAAGCGCGTCGACTCGCAAATCGCGGGTATGCGTGTGTCGTCCAGGACGTCAGGGGACGATGGGATTCCGGTGGCGAGTACTACGCCTTTCACCAGGAGATCGATGACGGGTTCGACACTCAGGAATGGGTTGGCCAACAGGACTGGTGCGATGGCAACATCGGTATGTCGGGCGCGTCTTACGGCGGATGTGTTCAGTGGCTGAGCGCTCCCCTCCGTAATAAGTACCTGAAAGCGATGGTGCCGAGGGTCATGTGCACCGACTACTACCGGGGACTCATGCACCCTGGCGGAGCCTTTCAACTCAACGTGATGATGACCTGGGGGATGCGCACGAATGGAAGGACAGGTCAGAGCATCGACTATCACAACTGGACGGAAGCGTTCCGATCATTGCCACTCACCGACCTTGCTGGTAACACCGGAAGAGATTTGGAATTCTGGAAAGATTGGCTTGCCCACCCCGAGGACGACGAATACTGGAATCGGGTCAATACCGAGCGAAGGTTCTCCGAAATCGAAGTTCCAGCACTGATCATGGGTGGATGGTACGACCTTTACGCGACCGACACCTTCGCTAATTTCAAAGGACTGAGAGAAAACGGGGGCAGCGTGGCAGCACGCGGCTCAAAACTGATCGTTGGTCCGTGGCCCCACGCGCTGGCAACGTCGACCAAAACGGGCGATATCGACTTCGGCGTAGCGTCTCTCCTCGACCTCGAATCGATCGAATTGAACTGGTTCGACAGGTGGCTGAAGCGTCTCGACACCGGTCCGGAAGACGCCCCAATCAGGTTATTCGTAATGGGCGCCAACAGGTGGAGAGAAGAGAACGAATGGCCCCTGGCGCGAACCGATTGGCAGGCTTGGCAGCTGCACTCCGAGGGCTCAGCTAATACTGCTCGCGGCGACGGCACGTTGTCGCTTGACGTTCCCGGAGTGGAGGCATCTGACAGTTTTATCTACGATCCTGAAATGCCTGTCCAGACAATAGGAGGTAATAACTGTTGCTCTCCCGACATCGTCCCGTGGGGTCCTTATGATCAGCGCCCTGCCGAGGCTCGACATGATGTGCTCTGCTACACGTCCGAGGTTCTTTCCGAAGACCTCGAGGTAACAGGTCCGGTTCGCCTGGAGTTATTTGCGGCCACCGACGGACTCGACACCGACTGGACAGCGAAGCTGGTCGATGTGTCGCCATCCGGGTACGCGAAGAATCTCTGTGACGGCATCATCCGAGCACGCTACAGAAGCGGCTTCGATAAGGCGATATTGTTGGAACCGGGCAATGTTTACGAATACGAAATTTCTGTTGGCGTGACCTCGAACGTATTCAAAAAAGGACACAGGATCCGACTCGAGGTCTCATCATCGAATTTCCCGCGATTCGACCGGAACCTGAACACCGGCGGGCAGCTCTACACCGAGACCGATATGAGGGTGGCGCGACAGACGATTTATCATTCAGGGGACTACCCGTCGCAACTGATCCTGCCAGTGATAAACACGTGAAAACGCTACACTCCCACCTTCCGCGAGTCGGGTCGAATAAGAGGGGATCAGGTTGAGTTGTCCGGATGAGTGATTCTGGTTGGTCCACTCCACTGGGGTCACCTCGCTTGATCACCAGAATCCACAATGTTTCCAGACATAACAGTTGTCGTTGGCCGCCATCGGCGACCCGTCCTTACCTGCCCATGACCGTCGGTCAGTTGTTCCGGTTCCGTGCCCAACTCCAGCGCGCAAAAATCTGCTTGAGCACCTGACTGTAACCGTCCGATCGTTTTGCCCAGCCCAAGCACATCGGCCGGTACCGATGTGACCCGGGGCCAGCACTGCTCTGCAGTCATTCCCGCTGCAATCAACTTCGAAATGACAAGCGGGAGGTCATGCTCCATCTCATTCGAAAAATGGTGTCGATAGTAATCCGTGGATATCGTGTCTGGCAGGAATCCTTCTGCAATCGCTACTTCCGCCGCCTCAAAACCGAATGCAGCTGCGCCGTCACCAACATCAAACATCACTCCTCGCTCGCGGGCCTCCCAGACACAGTCCAGTACTCGACCCTCCTGCACGATGCTTCCATCGCCTGCGTGAAAACAGTAGGTCATCACATCGCCGGCCCTGAGGTACTTTAGCTGCTCAGCCAGAGCAACATCAGAGTTTTTCGTCGCCCCAAAAATCACAGGCCGGTCCGATAGCTCTGCGGCGCTCATCCCACGACGCATGACCTCAAGCGGGTCGATGCCCTTACCACGGATCAATGCGATGTTCAGGGAGACACCCCAGACATGGCAACCTCCACGCTTTATTGCGGCCACGCACTCGGAAATGCTTGCCTCATCCAGACTGGAAAACCGGCCGTTTGGATTCGACTCACCTACTGCACAGAAATTGATTGCCAGCTTCACCCTGGTCTTTGAAACATCGATCGTGTGCCGTATGTACTCGTC
>JAQBVG010000154.1 GCA_027623655.1 Chloroflexota bacterium | reverse complement strand
GGCGCCGGTTCCCTCGACCGACTGCATCAATCCGATCAAAACGTCGCTCACCATGAGTTGCTGGCGGGCCACGACAGGTTGTTGACTCAGGTAAGTAAATCCAAATGCATTGAGAATCAGGGTCACCGCCAGCGTTCCAATCATTAGTTGGCTCCGCCTGATGTACTGGATTCCCTCGATCACCTGCGTCATCGGGCGCGGGATTAGTCCGGTCGTCGTGGGGCGTGCGTACTTCATGGTGATTGTGACCAGCACTCCCAGTCCGTAGAGGCCGACACCGAGAAGAAATCCGCCCTGTGCCCCGATTGTGGCGAGGAACACTCCGCCAAGAAACGGACCAAGTATTCGGAACAGTGAGTTCGTTGTTTGCTCGAGCGATATGGCGCGGCCAATAGACCGGCGATCAACCACTTCGCTAATCATCGTCCGGCGCACAGGGAACTCGCTTGCCATGACGGCGCCAATAAAAAAACTGCCGACCGCGAGATGCCAGTATTCAAGAGAGTCGGCGATGCTGAGTAACGCCATCACAACTGAAACCGCTGCCTGGACCGCCAGACCGATCGCCATCAGATGTTTACGGTTCAACCGTTCGGCGATAACACCCAGGCCGAACCCGAAGAGCATCGGCAAGAAACGCAAAAAGAATGTGACGGAGACTAGAAATGGCGAATCGGTCAGTTCGAGGGCAAGCAGGGCGACGACGAGCATTTCGAGCCACATCATCGTGCCGGTTAGCCAGCCGACGACCCAGAGCCTGACGAACTGGGGATTTCGCAGTAGATTCGATCGAATGTTTGAAGGGGCCGTTGTTGCGACCTGGAGCGGCGTCGGAGTGTTGCTCAACTAGCGTTCACGTTGCCTGTTCGGGTTCATTGTGGGTTGAGGTGTACGCTGCTGCTCGGTCGCTGACTCATCTGGACGTACGCGACCAGATTGCACGCCTATTCTACGAATGAATCGGCTGCGAAACGCTACTGCCTTCCAGGAACACCGGGATTCCATCTCGGATTGAAGAAGGTGCCGTACATGTGCTGCGGTCGAATAACCAGGGCGACCCTCCTGTCACTATCGACGATCCTGTCGTACTCGTCCCAGTTTTCAGCGCGTCGGGGGGTGGTTGCGCTGTAAACGTCACTCCTCGCAAGTCGTAGTTCTTCCTGTTCGGCGTTACCAGACCAGATCATTTCGGCGGAGCCGTCAACGACGATAAATCCGGACCACCAGTCTGCGGCCGAAATCAGGATTGAGCAGTCGAGGTTACGCAGAAGGTTTTTGAACTTGATCCGGTCTTCGGCGATCGATACCGCGACTCCCCGGTCATGTGGACGCACGGTGACGATGCTCATCTGTGCCTTGCCGTTACGACGATAAGTGGTCAGCACCCCCTGCGGATTGTCGTAAATGAACTGGGTAACCCTCGGATCGAAATCCAATGTCCTCTCCCCTTGTTGATTCTGGTCCAAATTCTGGCTCGGCTTCCGGCAACCTGAGATTGAGGACAACTATTCGACCCTGGTCCAGAACGGTTCACGTTTTTTGGTGGTTTCAAGAATCGATTCATCCCAGGGTGGCATGGGATGCCCTTCCGGTTGGAGCGGGCCGGTCCTCCAGCCGATTCGGTCATAGACCCTAGGATCGGAATAATAAGCCAGGTAGACGATTTCGAGGAACCGAGCAAAATCTTTTGGGTCTGCAGCCTCGAATTCCCGGATGGCTTGCTCGACTTCCCGCGAATCTGGTTCTCCCGAATCGAGCGACCGACTGATTACGGTGATCGCACGCGGGACCACATCTTCGTATTTTGTGTGATCTCGCGACATCCTTTGGAGTTCGCTTACGAGACCGAGCCCGCCCGCTCCGGGGAGATTGCCTGTTGGTGGGATAATGCCGTCCAGGACCGCGACCAGCAGTGAATCCTCGCGTATGTCTGGTGTCATGATTTCAGATCCATTCGCTCATGCCGGATGTAGTCAGCGGTACGTAAAGCCAGAGCCTGAATAGTCGGTGTTGGGTTTACAGCTGCCCCGGTTACGAATACCGACCCGTCGACGATGAAGAGATTGTCGGCGTCGTGGGACTGACCGAACCTGTCGACCACGGACCGTCCGGGGTCATCGCCCATACGGGCAGTGCCCATAAGGTGCCATCCCGTATTTGTGCTGAACGGATTTTCGAATATTCGGTGCGCCCCGGCCGCCTCCAGAACTTTTCTCGCCGATTTGACACCGTGAGCGAGCAGGCGCTTCGAGTTTTCAGAAACACGATAGGTGATTTTCGGCGCGGGAATGCCGTGGCGGTCGGTTTGTTTTGTATCTAGTTCGACGCGGTTGATCTCCTCTGGCAGATCGTCGCCGATGGCACCGAGTCCCATCGTTTTACCGAAGCGCTGGTCGAACTCGACGTGGTGGTTTTTCCCCCACGGCACGTTGCCAATTGCGGTGGGTGCGGGACCCTGCCCGCGGCCGACTTGAAATGTGTAACCGCGTTTGAAGTCGCGGCTGGGATCGGTTTCATAGAATTCCTGCGACATGATGATATTGGCGAGGGGGCCACGGTACGTGGGCGAGCCGAGATCGTTGAACAGCCCCGTTGCCCCTGCGTAAACGTGAAACATCAGGTTCTTGCCGACCATGCCCGACGAATTGGCCAGTCCATTGGGGTGTATCCGGGATCTGGAGTGGAGCAGCATTCGTGGTGTGCCGATGCCGTTTCCGGCAACCACCACAGAATTCGCTGGCTGGAATTCCTGTTCGCCTTTCGAGTTGTAGTAGTTCGCCCCGGTGGCGCGTCCATCGGGACCTGTAGTTATCTCGTAGACGGTCGAATTGGGGCGGACATCGGCACCGAGCTTGATAGCGTCCGGCAGGTAAGTGATATCGGAGGACGCCCGTGCCCCACGGTCGCAATTCAGGCCAATGGGGCCGCAGTAGTTGCAGGCTTGCCGTCCCCTGTACTCGGTGGAATTTACATGCGAATCGGAAGGCCACCAGTGCCATCCGAGCGAATCGAAGGCTCGGGCCATGCGTTCTCCGTCCGGGCCAAGCGGTAGCGGAGGCATTTGCCGGGGAGAGCGCGGTGGATTGGCGGGGTCGCCGTTGATTCCCGAGCAGCCCATCATTTCATCGTTGAGATCGTAGTAGGGCTCCAGATCGAAGTAGGAAATCGGCCAGTCCTCGGCTACGCCGTCGAGGGATTTGACGCGGAAATCAGATGGGTGGAACCGGGGGACGTGCGCTGTCCAGTGAATGGTCGACCCGCCAATTGCGTTGTACATCACGACCTTGATTTGCGAATGTTCGTCGTTGACGGGATAGTCGGCCGGAAGCTTGCGTACGTTTGGGCTGTAGTCCCACGTTGTTCTCTGTAAATATTGCCAGTCGGCACTGTTCGTGGGATAAGAAGACGGCGGAACCCACGGTCCCTGTTCAAGGCAAACGACCTTGAAACCGCCGGCAGAGAGACTCCATGTGACCGCGGCCCCCGAAGCTCCAGAACCCATGACCAGAACGTCGACAGGCTCACGAGTTTTAACGCTGGTCACGAATCTGTAGTTCCATGGCTGGTGAAGATGACGTCTGAGATTTGAGGATGGTCGGCCCCGTCTCAGCGCATATGGGTATCACAGCCCACTCCAAGTTTCGATAGTTTCCGAACCAACAAAAAGCCCGCCGGCTACACGAACTAGCACCGGCGGGCCATTTGTTGGTCCTGTCATGTCGCCCGGGCAATCACTTGCATGGGCAGTTTTGGCCTACTGCTCTCGAGGATCGGAGGGTCCTATGTTGAGCAACACTTTCTCTCCAGAACCAGCGGGTTTGTCGTTGTCATCGCCAGCGCCGATGTGCAGTTTCATGGGGTTGCTACCAACTGTCACTGCGAACTGCACTTTGACTTGGCCTGTAGTGCCTTCTTCGTTCGAGTCGCCGTTTGCGATTGTGAAGTTGGAGTAGTCGCCCTGGACCGCCGATGGCTTGTCGCCGTCGTCGCCAGCACCGACGTTGAGTGGCTGTGAAGGATTGCCGACGAACAGTGCCGCCTGAACCCTGGACTGACCGACTGATCCTTCTTCGTTTTCATCACTGTTAGCGATGTCGAAGTTGGCGTACGTCACCGCCGCCACCCTGTATGTGTAGTCGACGCCGGTGATGTCGAAGCTGTCGCCGGTCGAGGCGCCTGCGATCGATGCGAGGCTGAGGGCTGCGAGGGCTGAGATCGTGACCGCGGATGTGATTTTCTTGAACATTTCGTTTCCCCTGTGAGTCGGTTTGTTGACTCGTATTTTTGTGTCCACGCCGCGGTGGAGTTGATGGACTCAACTATGCGACGGGGAGAAACGACTGTCATCGCGGAGTCTTGTGATCTTTGGAATTCGTGGTTTTACACCGCGTATAGCAAGGTCTTGCCATACGCGTGTTTGAGCGGGGCGTCGATTGGAGGAAATCAGAACCGGGGACGTATGAAACCAGTTGGAGTCCCGTTAGCCATAACAGGTCCGGAACGGTTCTGTCAGAACTCAGTGTCGGGGCAGAATAACATCATTCCTCATTTGCTGAGGAGATCTGTTCAT
>JAQBVG010000022.1 GCA_027623655.1 Chloroflexota bacterium | reverse complement strand
CCAGGCGGTGGGCTGGCTACCTGGTATTCGGACAACGCCGATGAGCAGGGTGACGACAATTGATCATCTCAAGGATCGAGACCATCAGGGTGCGACAGTTTCCAGACCTGATCTTCGTCCAAATCTACACCGACTCTGGAGTAATCGGGCTTGGTGAATCCTGGTATGCGGCCTCCACCGTTGAAGCTGCGGTGCACGATCATTTTGGGCCTTTGCTGATGGGTCGTGATCCTTTCGAGATTGAACGACACTGGCAGACCATGTTTCGACTATCCGACCACGCCGGGTACGGCGGTGCGGAGCTGCGGGCGATTTCAGCGCTGGATGTTGCGTTGTGGGATATAAAAGGTCAGGCCCTGCGAATGCCGATCTTTGAAATCCTCGGCGGTGGGACCCGCCACCGGATCAGGGTCTACAACACGCTCGGGGTGTATGGCGATATCACGGATGGCCATGATGTGTGGACCGACCCGGTTGGAGTGGCAAAACGCCTGCTTGATGAAGGCATCAGCGGAATGAAGATGTCGCCCACTGATTTCATCGCGAGAGAGTCAGACGGTCAACTACTTTTCAAAGACGACCTGGACTGGGCATTGAGGCCACTACGAGAAATCCGAGACAAACTCGGGATGGAGATAGAGGTCGCCAACGACGGGCACGGCAAGTGGAATTTGCCCAACGCGCTCAGGATAGTCCGCGAAATGGAACCGCTGAGGCCAATGTGGCACGAGGAACTGATTTCTCCGCTGAACGAAGAGGCCCACGTGCGACTTCAGTCGGCAACATCGACACCGATCGCCGCCGCTGAACGCCTGATGACGCGCTATCAACATCGCCGGTTTATCGAGTCATCGGCGGCGAGGATCATCATGCCTGACCTCACGTGGACTGGCGGCATTTCCGAGGTCAAGAAAATCGCGATCCTTGCCTCGGTTCACCAGAAACCGATTGCTCCCCATGATTGCGTGGGGCCCGTCAACATGCTCGCCTGTGCTCATATCGCGATGTCGATGCCCAACGTCATGATCATGGAGTACAACCGTGCAATGCATCTCGGCTGGTACCGGGATTTCATCGAACCGGACTTCGTTATTGACGATGGCTTCCTGATGGCACCGACCGAGCCGGGACTGGGGACGCATTTGAAGTCGTCGGTCAGAGATCGAGCCGACGCAATAATACGAACGTCTGATGAAAAGGCCGAACCCTGGTTGATGTCCCGAAAGCGCTATACGTACCCCCCGGCAGAGGTCCAGGATGAATTCATCGAGAGCACCGGTCGAAGGCGGGCAGGATCAGGGGCCGTCTACTACGATTAGCTCCCGCACTAACTTCCCATCACGAAATCTGGAATAGAAGCACCGAACTTACGAGAGTCGATTAATGCCAATTGAAAACAACAAAAAGCGAATCATATTTATCGGTGCTGGCGCCGTCGGATCGTACCTGGGCGGCTGGCTCTCCCACACCGGCCACGATGTGACTATCGTGGATATGTGGAACGACCAGGTCGAAACGATTCGCCAGAAAGGGCTTCGTGTCGAAGGACCGCACGAACCGTTTGTCGCACATCCATCGATGTTTCATCTTCACGAAAATGAGCTGCTCGCACGAGAACCCCGGTTTGATATCGGGTTTGTCGCTGTAAAAGCCTACGACACGGCCTGGGCTGCAACATTTATCAATAAGTTTGTAAAAGCCGAAGGCTACGTTGTTTCGTCGCAAAATACATGGACAGATCCGGCCATTGCGGCCGCGGTCGGCGTTGACCGTGCGGTCGGGCTCGTCATGTCGAGTATTTCGGTTGCCCTGTGGGAGGCGGGCAAGGTAGAAAGGCCCGGAGACACACGACGCAGGGACCACGGTCATCTCGTGTTCAGGGCAGGAAATCACGACGGCAGCGATACCCCAAGGTTGCACGAGTTAATCGATATTTTGGATCCAATAGACGGTGGAAAGATAACGACAAACCTCTGGGGTGAACGGTGGGCCAAGTTGAGCCAGAACTCGATGGGCAACCCGGTGACCGCATCGAGTGGTATGGGAATGTCCGATCTCAACAAGCACCCCCGCGGTCGCGAGTTGCAGATTCGGCTGGCACAGGAGTGCGCCGCCGTTGGACTGGCGCTGGGGCACGATGTCGAAAACTTCGGCGGGCGGGCGGCAAAGGAATGGGCCGATGCTGCCCGTGGAGACGTCTACGAAACACTTGACGGCGAACTTGCCGAAAAATCCTCCGGGGCGAACTGGCGACCTTCGATGGCGCAGGATGTCGTCAAAGGCCGCCCGACCGAGATATACCAGATGAACGGTTTCGTCTGCGAACAGGGCAAGGCTGTGGGGATCGACACGCCGGTCAACGCCGCAATTCTGAACGTAATTCGTGCCATCGATGCGGGAGAACTCGAAGCAAAATTCGACAATGTCGAACTAACTCTGACAGCCGCCGGATACTAGAGTCAGCATCATGTTTCCTTTGCTGATCCGGGGCAATCGAACGTCATAACTTCGTTTTGGACAGCGGAATTCGGGTAGAGTTTCGTGAATCAAATGGCCCGTCACCACGCACGTAAATATTCGCTGTCGAATAATCAACAAGCTCGGACAATTGCCAGGAATTAGAGAAGACACACTAATAGCTCTCGACCTTGAGACAACAGGTACGCGTTCGAGTGCTGATCACATCATCGAGGTCGGTGCAGTCAAGTTTCGTGGCGATGAGCAGATCGACACGTTTAGCGCCCTCGTCAATCCTGGCCGCAAACTCTCCAGCTTCACCACCGATCTGACCGGGATCACACAGCAACAGGTCGATGCGGCTTCCGATTGGGATGAAATAAAACCCCGGATCGCGGAATTCATTGCCGGCGTGCCGATAATCGGGCACAACGTCGGTTTTGACGCATCGTTTCTGAGATCCCACGGTGTGTTTCCAGACGGCGTATACGACACTATGTCGCTCGCGGAAATCACACTTCCCGCCGGTCCAGAATACTCACTGGGCAGGCTGTCGCAACGTTTCAAGTTCGCACACGACAATCCGCACAGGGCCCTGTCCGACGCACTGGTCACCCGCGATCTGTTTCTGCATCTCGTAGAGATCCTGGAGGGCTTTGATCGATCGATTCTCGAGCAGATCAAAGTGCTTGGGATCAGGGCTGGTAGCCCCCTGGCAATGCTGGCAAGTCGGCTTCTTGAGTTGGACAACTCTCCGAAATTGCCGACCAGCGATAGCCTCACCGGCATCGACGCAAAAGAGCTAAACCTCCGTCTTCGTTCCACAGGCAAGATGCCGTCCGTCGAACCACACAGGTACGAGGAGACTGCGCATGGTGTTGCCGGAGCGGTCCGAGAGATATTTGGTGTCGGTGGTTCCCTCGAGAAATCACTCGACGGCTTCGAATCTCGGCCGGAACAGGTCGAGATGGCCGCGGCCGTTGCGACTGCTATCGACAATGGCGAACACCTTGTGGTCGAGGCCGGGACAGGTGTTGGAAAATCTCTGGCCTATCTTGTTCCTTCAGTGCTCCATGCAATCCGCACCGGTGGTCGGGTGCTGGTGTCGACGAATACGATCAACCTGCAGGAACAGCTCATCGGCAAAGATATCGGGATTACGCGGGCCGCAATTTCCGAATTCGGCGAATCTCCCGATCAAATGCGTGCAGTCCAACTGAAAGGCCGGGCGAACTATCTTTGTTTCAAGCGATGGCAAAATGCTGTATTGCATACTGAACCCAACGAACTCGAGTCGAAACTTCTGTCGAAACTCCTCGTATGGCTCAGGGATACGAAATCTGGCGATCGCAGCGAACTAGCCCTTGGCAGGTTGACTCCGCTGTTCGGTCGATTCTCGGCCCAGGGCGCTGTGATGTGCCCTTCGAACGAGGGGCCGTGCTTCCTGCGCAAGGCTCGCAATCAGGCCAACAGCGCGAACGTCGTGATCATCAATCACGCCTTACTGATGTCAGACATTGCCATGGGTGGCGGACTGCTTCCCGATCACGATGTGCTGATCGTGGATGAGGCGCATCACCTCGAGTCAGCCGCTACAAGCCACCTCGGATTCTCGGTAAACCAGTTCCAGCTGGAAAACGACCTGCGACTACTGACCGGTAGCCGGGGCATCCTGTCTCGATTGGCCGCCATTATCTCCGAAGTCGAAGTCAACGCCCTCGACGCATCGACAAACTTGGCGCAGGAGGCGACAGCAGCTGTCGAGGCTTCAATGCAAAACGCATCCGTGCTGTTCGATCTGGCGACTCGGATTGCGACCGCTGTTTCGAACGGCTCACAGCAGCAGGCAGAGTTGCGGCTCACCAACGCGGTCCGTACCCAGCCGATTTGGGACGAATTGGAGATCGCCTGGGAGAACACCAACGCACGCCTGCTCGAAATCGCAGAGCACCTTGGCACGTTGATTGAACAGGCCTCGGCGACCAGGAACGATGTTGCTGAAGGTCTGGTTCTGGATGCATACGCGGCGAGAGATTCCATAGAATCGGCGGTTTCGTCGCTCAGGGAGGCGATACCCGAGCCACAGCCGAACAGCGTCTACTGGCTCGCGGCGCAGGCCGGAAATCGTGGAACCAATATTAATGGTGCGCCGCTCGACGTCTCAGAAAAGCTGAACCAGGCACTCTTCAATTCGGATAAAACCGTCATTCTCACCGGCGCGACCGTGGCTTACGAAAAAAGTTTTGAGCGATACAGAAATTCGATCGGCATGGTGGGCGGCTCCGATCTGGTACTCGGCTCACCGTTCGACTACGAAAAGAACGCTCTAATTGTCGTGCCCGAAGACATGCCGGAGCCGGGCTCACCCGGGTTCGCTGCCGCTACATCGGACGCACTGGTCGACGTCGCAAAGGCTGGCGGAACGAGAGTACTTGCGTTATTCACCTCGATCTCCGCACTCGACAACGCAAGGCGAGCAATCACACCTGTCCTCGCCAACCTGGGTATTCGAGTAATCGCTCAGGGGTACGATGGATCACCGGCGAGAATTATGCGGATGCTCGCCGATGACCAGCCGACCATTGCGCTGGGAACAAGTAGCCTCTGGGAAGGCGTCGACCTCCAGGGAGCGTCCCTGGATGTACTGGTGATGGCAAGGTTGCCTTTCCCGGTGCCGACAGATCCGATTGTCGCCGCTCGCAGTGAACAGTTCGAAGACGGCTTCAGGGAGTACAGCATTCCGGAGGCAGTCCAGCGGTTCCGGCAGGGATTCGGTCGACTGATCAGATCACGAACTGATCGAGGGGTGTTCGTAATCCTCGACAATCGGATTGTCACAAAGAGCTATGGAAGGCAGTTTCAGCGATCTTTGCCGAAATGCAACGTCCGTCGGATTAGCACCGAGCGCATCGTTCCAATACTGGAAAGCTGGCGCAACGGAACGTTAGATTGACAGCATCGGAACGACCGCCTTCTGCTGGAACGAACCCGAATAATCGCGCCGATGAGGAGTCGATATTCCTCCCCGTTGGCTTCGTCGATGTCTCTGCGACCCTTGACGGTGGACAGGCTTTCAGATGGTGGCTCGAACCCGACGGCACAGGTGACTACAGGGGAGTGGTTGGTCGACGCGTAGTCAGGATCGGGGAATCGGATGGCGGGTTGGTCGTCACACCAGTCGATGGAAAAGATGCCTTCGGGTTATCGCATGCAGTCACTGACTACCTCGGCCCCTACCAGGACCTGGACGGCTTCAGGACTAAGTTCGCCGACGATCCATGCCTCGGGCCATCTCTACGTGGCTATTCCGGATTGCGTATATTGCGGCAGGACCCGTGGGAATGCCTGTTCAGTTTCATCTGTTCGAGCACATCGAACATCCCAAGGATCAAGCTTAATGTTGGGTCGGTGGCTCAGCGATTAGGATTTTCGATTGGTCCGGGTGACAGGGATGTAACTTTTCCCGAACCGGAAATGATTGCCGAGTCGGGAGAGCAGTTTCTGCGCGATATGGGACTCGGATTCCGCGCGAAATACCTGGTCCCGGCGGCCGAAGCAGTCGCGTCCGGAAACCTGCCACTCGCGGACTTGAGGGAAGCGTCGTACGCTGATGCACGTGCAGCTCTCGTTGAACTCCACGGTGTCGGTGAAAAAGTGGCTGATTGTGTTCTTGCCTTCTCTCTCGACAAACCAGAGTCG
Organism: Chloroflexota bacterium; assembly: GCA_027623655.1. Lineage (GTDB taxonomy): Bacteria > Chloroflexota > Dehalococcoidia > Lucifugimonadales > Lucifugimonadaceae > Lucifugimonas. The sequence goes on along the minus strand of JAQBVG010000022.1, from coordinate 22,076 downwards.
TTCATCGTAGACCGCCATATTTTGCGCGCTCTGCACAAATGGTACGGGGTCCCAGAGAAGGCCAGCCTTACATACGCTGCAGATTGGGCGAGAGACTACTTCGGCGATTATTCTGCGCTTGCCAACCAGTACATGTTTCACCGGGAGCGGCTCGCCCGGCGAGCGGCGGACTGGGGTGGGTCGCACAGGGACCGAGCGCTCCCCGAAGACAGTCAGGTGGGTCGTTACGACTGAGATCGCCCGTGGAATCGGCCTATTGTTTAGGAGCGATAAGAAAACCGGGTAACCGGCTCTTCGCCAACTTCAATTCCTCTTCCCTGGAGTGGACCTGACCGTCGAGTTTTGCGCGCTTTACCAGCTCGATCAACTTCCCGATCACCGGGCTTTCGGGGATACCGGCGGCGATGAGGTCGTCACCGGTTATTTCGGGCTTTTCGAACCTGATCTTGTCCATGTATGCGATCATCCTGTTTCGGCGCGGCAACGGTGGCCCAACGGCAATGTATGCCCGAATCGCCGGTAACGGGATAGGACTCAAAATGTCGGCGACCTCGCTGCGTTGCAGTTTTTCTTGATCGAGCACCGAAACTAGGCTCGCGAGGCGCGGACCTCCCGTTATCGATTCGTTCCAGGCTGCCGGGCCATCGAAGCGAACTGCAACCTGATCAGCTTCGCCTGCGTTTAGACCAAACGTCACGACCGCCAGCATGTCCTCGATGTTTTCAGGTGAAGTCCGGCCAAGTATTTCGAGAGCCTTTGTGCCGATACGCAGACCGGGACTGATCGCTCCCAGCAGGCCGAATTCTTCAGCCATACGGAGCACTTCAACCCTGGTCGGTTCGGCCAGGATCAACTCAAACTCATGGCGTAATCTCGCTCCGCTAACTCGTTCCACATTTCCCAGCGACTGCGCGAGCAGTTCGTGCGTGTGCGGTTCGAGCGAAAAGCCGAGTCTGGCAGCGTAGCGCACTGCCCGGTACATGCGGGTCGGATCGTCGACAAAGCTTGCATCGTGCAACACCCGAATTCGCTTGCGCATGATATCGCCGAACCCGTTCGCCGGATCGACCAGGTTGCCCCAGTTAGTCGCCAGCAGGGAAATGCCCATCGCATTTACAGTGAAATCGCGCCGCTTTAAGTCGTCGACGATCGAGGAAGGCGCAACGTCCGGTAATGCGGCTGGAGTCGCATATGATTCCGACCGTGCTGTCACGATGTCGATCGGACCACTTGCGAGTTCGATCCTGTAAGTCAGGAACTGGGAGGTCGTCGGCGCGTTGGCACCAAGCCTGACCGCCAGCAACTCAGAAAAAGCTGCGGCGTTGCCGACTACCGAAATATCTACGTCATCAGGTTTTCGATCCAGAATTAAATCCCGGACTGCACCTCCGACGACATAAACTCCCTGAATGTCGTCGATCCGGGTCGATATTTCTCGGCACAACTCGAATATCCGCCTGTTATCGGCGGAAGTTTTTGTTGCGAGTAGTTGGCCTAGGTTCGGCAAATCTGGTTACCGGGTGGTTATTCCTGAATACTAAGTATTATTGTGGAATCATTGCCCGAAAGATTCTATGTGGCGTTGCTAGAATCTAATCAAGTTCTCGAGGGAATAGAGAAAGTTGTTTCATTGGCCAGGCAAACCAACAAACCGATAAAGCTCGAAATTTTCATCGACTACACCTGACCGTGGGTTAGACAGGCTGGCATTTGGCTGGCCGCGGTGAAGAGTGAGCTTGGCGACGACCTCCAGATCAACTGGCGGAGTTTCGCCCTCGAGCAGGTCAACTCGAAAGAAGGCGATGATTGGAAAGCGTGGGATCAGGGGGCAAAGTACACAAGTCGTGGGTTGTGGGCTCTGCGTGGGGGGATAGCTGCCCGCGCGCAGGGTGAGGACGCCCACGGCGCTTATATGGACAAAATTCTTCACGCTAAACATGTGGAGCGCGAGGACATTCGCTCACGTGAGGCTGTCATCGGGATTGCAGAATCGGCAGGTTTAGATGTCGCGAAATTTACTGCGATCCTTGACGATCCCCGCTCTCTGGAAACCATAGGCAATGATCACGAGTCGGCTGTCGAAATAGGTGTGTTCGGAACACCGACGTTCGTTTTTGAGAACGGTACTTCGGCCTTTTTGAAGATGTTTACACCTCCAGAAGACGAATCGATGGGTGCTTTCAACGACTTCATGGGAATTGCCAGTGGCAGAAAGTATTTTGGAGAACTCAAACGTCCGCAGCCGCCCTGGCCAAGAGATGTCCGAGATTAGCTGAAATTGCCCATCAGCCGACTGGAACCCGATCAAATTGACGCTGTAGAAGCGGCGTTAGACGTTAAATTCCGCGATCGCAGCTTGCTGGAGGTTGCGCTCATCCACCATTCGTACGTGAATGAACATCCAGACTATGTCGGCGGCTCCAACGAAAGACTTGAATTCCTCGGCGATTCGATCGTCGGAACAATCGTAGCGGATCGGCTTTTCACCGGCTCTCCCGGTTTACCGGAGGGCGATCTGACGGTCCGCAGATCGCAGGTTGTCAGACGCGAATCCCTCGCAGCGGTTGCTAGAACGATCGGACTTGGCCAGTGGCTCGTAATGGGAAACGGCGAGGAGATGGCCGGTGGTGCAGAACGGTTGTCCAACCTGGCGGACGCCTTTGAAGCGGTTGTGGGCGCAGTCTATGTAGACCGCGGGTATCGCCAGGCGATGGTGTTCGTGAATCGTTGGCTGGGACAACTAATCGACGATGCACTGAGCATGGATACGCGAAAAGACCCGAAATCGTTGTTGCAGGAATTCGTACAGGGGACTGGAAGCAAACTTCCTCGATATCAGTTGATAGCTGAAGCGGAGTCTTCGGGCGAAACCGTGTTCACAATGGAGGTGGTCATCGATTCGGAATCTGTGGCTGTTGGATCTGGATCGAGAAAGATCGATGCCGAGCGCGAAGCCGCAGAAAAAGCACTGATGTCGCTGAGAAAAAAGGGCCGGACTGATCGCTAGGACGGATCCGCGAAGCCAGCTTCAACAAACCTGTATTTAATAAGAGAGATCACCACTGTTCGGGGTATTCAAAAAGAAGGAAAAAACAGCCGAGAGCTCTGCAAAAACAGGCTCGGCGTGGCGCGGCAGATTGACCGGGATATTCAGTCGTTCGAATATCGATGACGAATTCTGGGACGATCTCGAAGAAGCACTGATCGCGTCCGACGTTGGCGTCAAAACCACGATGCAACTCATTGATCGACTGCAATCTGTTTCGGACGAAGAATCCCTGAAAGAGCCCGAGCAGGTCAGACTGCGCATGCGCACGCTGATATCTGAAATGCTCACCGATTCATCAGAAATCGAACCCATCCCCGATGGAAAACCGGTGGTTTTACTCGTTGTCGGTGTCAACGGCGCCGGGAAAACTACCTCGATAGCCAAACTTGTTCAAGTTGCCACAAAGGAGGGTCGCCATGTGATGCTGGCAGCGGCCGACACTTTCCGCGCCGGGGCGATAGAACAGATAAAGATCTGGGGAGACAGGTTGGGCGTGCCTGTTATTTCTCAACAGGCCGGAGGGGACCCCGGGGCGGTTGCCTTCGATGCCCTCAACGCAGCTCGGGCGCGTGGAATCGATCTTTTGATCATCGATACCGCTGGCAGACTTCACACCACACATAACCTGATGGAAGAACTCCGTAAGGTCCGCGGAATCGTACAAATGAACAGCGGAGGCTTCACTGAGCGGGTTCTGCTCGTGATCGACGGCACCACAGGTCAAAATGGATTGATGCAAGCGAAATCGTTCACAGAATCTGTTCAATGCAACGGTGTGTTTCTGACCAAATTAGATGGGACTGCCAGAGGTGGAGTTGCTCTGGCCATCTCTGCTGAACTGGGATTGCCAATCTGGTTTATCGGTACCGGAGAAAAGGCAACAGATCTGTCAGCGTTTGACGCTGAAGCCTTCGCCGAAGCTGTATTGCCCGATCCAGTCTCGTAACTGACTTAATGAACCACTTTACAGTGGATCCTGACTGCTAATGCTGCAAGCAATCGCCACTCTTGTCACGGTCGAACTAATCGGGCTGGCCGCATTTCCGCTTGTAGCCAGGTCGTTCCCCGTGCTTGCCGACAGGGGTTGGGCGATCTCCAAGCCAATCGGGATGCTGCTCGTCGCGACCGGTGTCTGGCTGATCTCCTACACCAGGCTTGCGCCCAACACCCCGGCGACATGGTGGGCTTTCCTGTTCATCCTCGGCATGGTCAGTCTCTGGTTGCTGAAATCGGACTGGCGCCGGCTTCGGAAATCTTTCACCCGGCGTTGGCGCGTTATTGTCACGATCGAGCTGATATTCATCGTGTTTTTTCTGATGTTCCTGTCGATGCGGGCCTTCGACCCGGCCGCGTCGGGGACCGAAAAACCGATGGACCTGATGATGTTGACCGCTGTCACATCTGCGGAATATGCGCCACCCGAGGACCTCTGGCTCGCCGGTGAACCAGTCGCTTATTACTACTTCGGGTACTGGATTTACGGCGGCGTAAACGCCATGGGCGGAACAGCCCCGGCAATCGCCTTCAACGTGGGCATAGCACTTGTAGCGGGTTTGGCTGCGTCGGTGATAGCCGCATTCGTGACCACGTTGATTATGCGAGACGGCGTAAGCCAGAAAGCCGCTTTATTCGCCGGTGGCGCATCCTCCGTAATGCTGGTTATCGTGTCGAACCTATCTGGGCTGTGGACGCTTCTCGACATCACGAAAGTTGCTCCTGACAGTCTGTTGAACTGGTACCGTGGTGACGCCTATGTCAGGATTTCGAACGTTGTCACATGGCGGCCGGACGATTTCTGGTGGTGGTGGAAGAGTTCGAGGATCATCAATTCGTATGGTGACTCGGGAAACGAACTGGATTTCACAATTCAGGAATACCCCTTCTTCAGCTTTCTTCTCGGCGATTTCCATCCCCACTTGATGTCAATTCCCTTTGTACTCGCCGGAGTAACCGTCCTCACCGCTCTGTTTATGACACACCGCTCGATAACGTTCGGTGTTCTTCGACGAAACATCCCGGCGTTTCTAATTACCGCGGTCATTGTTGGGTCGAGCGGATTTATTAATTTCTGGGATGTCGGGTTGCTGCTACTTCTTTCGACCGGCCTGGTCGTGGGGCAGTGGGTGTCGGGTCGGGATCGAGGCCTGAAGCAGCTTGTGGAAGCGGCCCTACCGATCACCGCGTTGTGGCTAGTAGGGATATTGATCTACTCCCCGTTTTACTTTGGCACCGCTGAAAGTCAGGTCCAGTGGCCTCCAATTGCGCCCGTCAAATACGGTACACGCCCTGTTCATTTCATCTCGGTGTGGCTTTTCTTTATCCTCGTGGTCGCTCCCGTGGCGATCGTCCTGGCCCGTAAATACGTCGCCGTTACATTTGAGCGTCTGCGCGGTCAAACGGTCGCTGATCCAGTCAAACGCCAGTTGTTCTGGAAACCCGGATGGATATTCGCGACCGCGTTGACCGTCGCTCCTTGGTCAATCTGGGTGGTCACCCATCTATTTTTTAACGACACCGCCCGGGTTTCTGACGTCATTTTTCGATTGTCGGTTGTGGGACTGCTGGGCCTGGTGACGACGATCCTGATTGCGGTCACACTTACCCGAGCGCGACGAGGAGCAAATGATGGCAAACACTACGCGTTGCTTATTGCTTCACTTGCGATATATCTAATTTTCGCCGCCGAACTGTTTTTTGTCCATGACCTGTTCGGCCACCGAATGAACACCGTGTTCAAGTTCTACTACCAGGCATGGGTGTTGTTGTCGGCGGTCGGTGGATACGGCGTTTACCTCTGGTGGAAACATCATCCGCAACTGGACGCTGGCACACGCTGGCTAAGCAGAACCGGAATTGGGCTTCTCGCCGTAGTAGTTCTAAGTTCTATCTACTTCCCCGTGGCGGCAGCGGTATCGAAAACAGTCTCATCCGGACTCGGTCCGCAGCTCGACAGCCTGAGTTTTCTGGAACTGAATGATCAGGATGAAAGAGACGTGATCGACGAGATTCGTGAGATCGCAGGTGGTGATGACGTACTTGTTGAGGCGGTCGGCGGTAGCTACTCAGAACACGGTCGAATTTCCGGTTCATCCGGTGTACCAACGATCATCGGATGGGTATTCCACGAAAAACAGTGGCATGGCACGGACGAATCTTTTCGCGACCGCGAAAAAGACGTTGAGACTATTTATACGACCGAGAACGCGCAAGTTCTCAGAGATTTAATCAACAGGTATTCGGTAACAATGGTTGTTGTTGGCCCGCGGGAACGGGTCGCGTACGGCAACATCGCCCTCGATATGTTCGATACGCTTGGTGACCGAATTATTGAACGCGGCGACTATACCGTGTTCGCCGTTTCTCAATAGCAATTGACCATCGAAATTCCAGCAATACAACAGAGCCAGTCCCTTATAGGGCGGTGGGTGGATGGTCGCTGGATTGCAGGCGAATCAGCGCCGAGCTCGCACGTACCTCCTTCTTCTACCGGCGGAGCCGAGACGGACCACCGAAAAACTGGACTGACGATTCCATTCCGAGTCGAATGGTCGATCTACGCAGGTCTCGTGCTGATCGCCCTCGCTATGCGACTCTACGATCTCGGTGGTCGTGCCGTTCACCATGACGAAAGCCTTCACGGATATTTCGCCTACCAACTGTTCAACGGCAGTGGATACGATCACAACCCGCTGATGCATGGGATGTTCTTGTTCCACTCGATCGCAACATCGTTTTTCCTCGTCGGTGACAGCGATTTCTCGATGCGATTGCCGATGGCCCTGTTCGGCACGGGACTGGTGCTCGTGCCGCTCATTTTGAAACCGCGTTTGCGGCAGGTCGGAGCGCTTTTCGCAGCTCTGATGCTCGCATTCTCGCCTTCGATGCTCTACTACAGCCGATTCGCACGAAACGACATATTCATGGCTGTATTTGCACTGGCGCTCGTCGGCGTCATGTGGAGGTACCTCGACGAACGAAAAAACCGCTGGTTGTATGCTGGCGCCGCTCTGGTGGCCCTTGGCTTCACTACAAAGGAGACCCAGTACATCGTTGTCGGTCTGCTGATGGCGTATCTGGCGATTCAGACATGGCGCGAGCTTCGAGACTGGATATACGCTCGCCGCAACCTGAATGAATTTGGGCCCGAAGCGTCGTTTCTTGTGCTGTTGCTGGCACTGGTACTGCCTCTCGGTGGAGCAGGTTTTGCAATATTTCAGACCACGCTTGGAGTAACCCTGGCGGCAGAGGACGGATTACCCGGGGTTGTCACTGGAAGCCCGAACGGTGCTGGATGGGCGGTTGCCATCGGAATTTCCGCAGCGTTGCTGGTGATGTCGCTTTCTATTGGCTGGTTCTGGAACCGGAAGGTGTTTCTGGGGGCCTGGGGCATATTTTTGTTCGTGTTCGTAATGTTGTATTCGAACTTTGGCTCCAACCCGGCGGGTGTAGGCACCGGATCGTGGCAGTCGCTGGGGTACTGGTTGGCTCAGCAAGACGTTGCCCGCGGGAATCAACCCTGGTACTACTACTTTACGATCGGTGCCATCTACGAGTTCCTGCCGTTCATGGTGGCCGTATTTGCCGTCATCTACTACGGATTCCGATCGGGAATCCGACCCTGGATACTGCTCGCTCTGATAGCCGCATCTATGTCGGTCCTGGCGAATGCCCCTCTGAGCTTTGAGAGAGGGTTTGTTCAAGAGTCGGAGCAAGATGTTCTGACACTGGTCGGGAAGGCCGCTCTGCTCGTGGTCTATCTGTCAGCCATAGCAACCCCGTTTGTACTGAAAACAACGAAGTTCAATCGATTCCTCATTTTCTGGGCGATTGGCACTTTCGTTGCGTACACGCACGCCGGGGAAAAAATGCCCTGGTTGCTCGTCAACGTGTCGCTACCCACGATTGTTCTCGCCGCGAAAATATTGAACGACATGGTCATGTCAGTCGACTGGCGCAGTGCATCGCGCAACCGGGCCGTATTTGCGGTCGTTGGAGTACCGCTGTTCTATCTGCTCGTCTGGAAAATTGCGTTCCACAATTTTGGGGAGGGCGGTGTTCAATTTGCCTCTGTCTGGGCGATTTTCGCAGGAATCGGAATACTGCTACTGGGGCTTCAGATTCTGGCAAGTCGAATAGGACGATCACAGGCGCTTGGACTGGTTGGTCTGATGACCGCTGTTTTACTCTTCGGACTCACATTCAGGGCAGGCTGGATCGCGAGTTACGAAAACGGAGACGTACCGCGGGAGATGCTCGTCTACACACAGACCTCCCCCGACCTGCACGAACTTGCGAAGGAGATTGAACGCACCGCACAACTAACTGGAGACAGGTCGGCGATCAAACTGGCGATTGATACGAGAGACGCTTATTCATGGCCCTGGCAGTGGTATTTGCGGAGATACACCGAAGTCGCGTTTACCGACTACTCTTCCGATTCACTCGAGGTTGGTGAAGACAGGCTGATCGCAGTTATCAACTCGAACAACAATGCCAAAATGGTGAATAAGCTCCCCACCGGGTTCTCAGACGGTCGTCGGCTGGTTCACAGATGGTGGTTCCCCGAACGTTATCGCGACCTGACCCCCGGCACGTTCTTCGGAACGTTAATCGACCGAAACCGGTGGAACGGGACGGTAGACTATTTCCTCTACCGGAAACTTTCTAATCCGTTGGGGACGATCGATTCTTACGTCTACTACTCCGACAAAGTACCGCTGGTACCGGTGAAGTAAAACCTTCACCAAAACCAGGGACATCGTGAGCGATACATGATTTTTGGCAGCAAGGCCTTCTGGGTGGGTGCAATTGGTAGCGCCGCGTTCCTCGCCGTTTTCATCGTGTTCTTTGTTGATTTCGACACGATCGGCGGTGTTCTGAGCGATGCGAACTATGTGTTCGTCGCACCGTCACTTGTGTTCTACTTCCTGGCCGTCTGGTTTCGATCCGAACGATGGAAGTTCCTGTTGCGGCCACTCATAGGTAAGCCAGCTCACAGCATCTACTCCGTAGTCGTTGTCGGGTACATGGCCAACAACCTGATCCCTGTCCGGATCGGTGAAATCGTCCGTTCCTACTACCTGAGTTTGCGTGAGGCGTGTTCGGCACCGGCAGCGTTCGGGACGGTGGCCGTCGAACGGGCGACCGACGTGCTGGCACTACTATTTTTTCTTGCAGTAGCAGGACTGATGGGTACTGTGGGTGTGGATCGTGCAGTTGGCGATATCTCCGCAAACGTACCCGGCGGGGCAGTCGTACTTGGCCTTGTAGCCCTGTTCCCATTTGTCGCCGTGCTCGTTGTTGTCGTCGTAATTTCGTCAGCGAGTTCTGAAACGGTCCTGGGCTGGGTCGACCGGTCTCTGTTCATGATCGGCCGAGGTATCCGTGGTCGCCTGCTGGGGATCGCAGCAAGGTTGCTGGAAGGCCTGACGGTCGTCAGTTCTCCTCGGGATATGTTGAAGGTGTTTCTGTGGTCACTTCCTGTTTGGGCGTCAGAAGCCGCAATGTACTATCTGATCGCCCTGGGGTTCGACCTGAGACCAATTTTCGACAGTCAACTTGAATTCATCGCAGTAATTCTTGTTTTCACCGCGGCTGCCAACCTTGCAGGAGTCCTGCCATCGACGGCGGGGAGTTGGGGTCCGTTCGACTTTTTCGGCGCAGCGGCCCTGGTGGCGTTAGGAGTTGGACAGGAGCTTGCGGCAGCTTTTGCGTTGACCGTTCACGTCGCACTCTGGGTGCCGCCAACAGTTCTCGGAGCGATTTTACTTGTGGCTGATGGCCGATCACTGTCGGGACTGATGAAGGGCGCTCAGGAGTCTGAACGACCTATCGCTGGAGAACATTCGTCGATATGAAAATTGGAATCATAGGAGCCGGTGCTGCCGGACTGGCTGCGGCCTACGACCTCTCGGCGAAAGGCCACAGGGTGGTCGTTTATGAATCGGCCCCTTTCATCGGTGGCCAGGCATCCACGATTCCAGTTGGGGGTGGCGTTCTTGAACGCGGATACCACCACCTCTTCACCAACGACCGGGCGATTATCGATCTGATGGTCGACCTTGGTGTCGACGACCAACTGAAGTGGTATCCGTCGAGAGTTGGCACCTACACGTCGGGCAAGGTCTACAAAACGACGACCCCGCTTGACCTGCTCAGGTTCGGCGCACTGCCGATAATGGACCGAATCAAGCTCGGACTTTTCGCCCTAAAGGTCAAACGGATTGGCAACTGGAAAGACCTCGAAGATCAGACTGCGGATTTCTGGCTACGCGAGCGTCTGGGAGGCATGGCTTACGAAAAAGTCTGGGCCCCGCTGCTCAAGGGTAAATTCGGCGAGTACTACGACCAGATTGGCATGCCCTGGTTCTGGTCGAAAATCCAGACTCGTTTCGCCTCAAGACAGGGAATTCGCGGCCGAGAAATGCTCGGATACCCTGACGGCAGTTTTGACACCGTGTTCGATGCACTTAAATCGGCAATCAAATCACGAAAAGGCGAAATTCGTACCTCGACACCGGTCACGAAAATCGAGGTGGTCGACGGGGTAGCAACGTCACTGATCGCGAATCCAACAACCGGAGAAGAAATTCGAGAAGAGTTCGACTGTATCCTGTCGACGGTACCCTCGTTTTCCTTTCCGGACCTGGTCGAACTACCGGTCGATTATTTGAGCCGCCTCACCGGAGTTCACTACCTGGCAGCGGTAGTGGTGATTCTGGAAATGACACGGCCGCTCACAAACATTTACTGGATGAATATTGCGGATCCCGACGTACCGTTCCTGGGCCTAATTGAACACACAAATATGCTTCCCGAGGAATGGTACGGCGGGAATAACGTTCTATATCTGACCAACTACCTCGATCGTTCCGAGGAGATGTTCAGTATGTCGAAAGATGAACTTCTCGACGTCTACCTTCCTCATCTGATCAAATTCAATCCCGAATTCGATCGCTCGTGGATCAAAGAAGTTCATTACAACTCGCTGAGTGCCGCTCAGCCGATCATCGGCACCAACTATTCACAGGTTATTCCCGATCACCGAACGCCCATCCGGCGGTTGTACCTCGCAAACACCACCCAGATCTACCCTGAAGATCGTGGGACCAACTACAGCGTTCGTATGGGTCGTCAACTCGCGGAAACGATTCTCCGAGATGAAGGAGAAAATTGGCGCAACTGGGCGTAAACTCGGCCGGATATTCAGAGTCAGATCATCCAGCACCGGGGGCAACTTTCTCATGGGACAACTCGACGACCAGGTCGCAATCATCACAGGCGCCGGCACCGGCATCGGACGCGACGCTGCGCTGATGTTCGCGGATGAGGGCGCGACATTGGTCCTTACAGGTCGCAGAATTGAACCGTTGAAAGAGGTTGCCGGGATCATCAAATCCAATGGCGGCACCGCTGTAGCCCGATCAGTGGATCTTGAGGACGGAGACGCCGCCGCAGCTCTTGGCACCTGGACACTGGAACAGTTTGGCCAGGTTGACATCCTCGTAAACAACGCCGGACACAGCTCGCGGGCTCGCTCGATCCGCTACGTGGGAGTTGAAGAATGGCAGAGCGTCTTCAAGGTAAACGTTGAAGGCGTGTATCGCCTGACTCAATCGGTAATCAACTCGATGGTTGAGCGGGGCAAAGGTACCGTAATCACCACTTCTTCCTATGCTGCGTTGCATCCGGGTCTGCTGGGCGGAGCCGCGTACAGTGCGGCAAAGGCGGCATCTTACAACCTGATGCGTGGCATTAACGCCGAACTGAAGGCCCGGGGCATAAGAGCCTCGACGATAATGCCGGCCGAGGTCGATACGCCAATCCTCGATAATCGCCCGCTCAATCCCGATGCTGCTGCACGGGCCACAATGATGATGCCCGCAGACGTCGCAAGAGCGATTTTGCTGTGTGCCACGATGCCGGGGCGGACCGTGATCGAAGAAATCGTGATGTCTCCGACTCAGCCTCGGAATCGTGAACGGGACATGGAAGCTGCTGCCAGGGCCGGTTCGCCCGACGAATAGGGCAGGCCACCCTAAAGGCTGGAAAAGTACTCTGACATCGGAGTGAAGTAGAAGTCCTGCCAGCCCGTTTCGTAGTCGTCGGCCTGACCCTCGGGAATATTCCAGTGGCGCAACCTGAGCAGCGTGCCGGCATCGATCGGTACGAACGTTATCTCGATAGATGAATCCGAATCGGAGTCCGCAAATTCGGTTGTTCGCCAGGTTTGCAATACCCTGCGCCCACTTTCCAACTCCAGATTGATCCCTTCGATGTAGCCACCGTGTGCGCTGAACGCACCGCCAATTTCCCGGGACGCCGTTGCCGGGGATCCTGTCATCGCCCCGTGTTGATCGCCATCGATCCAGGCGTCGTAGACGACCTGGGGCGGTGCAGGGATTTCGGCCGAAACAGTGAACCTATTCACGATCATTCCTCTTGTCGATGAGTTGCATTCGACATCATATCCGGGTCAGTGCCGCTCCATGTTTCACGCATTTCAACACGGCGTTCGCCAGCCTTACCAGCAACCCGAAATACCGGTGACTCGTGCCCGCCCCAGTGGAAGTGGTCGCCCGGTTTATCAGTGACCTCGATCGTTAAATCAGCTCGATCGAATACATCTTTTCTCAGACGTGTGCCTAGACCTGGACCCTCTGGCGCCAGTACATAACCATCCTGGACCTTGATATTTGTGTCGAGGATTTTGTCGTACCAACCACCTTTTCCGTAAAACGCCCGGCAAGTCTCAAGCAGGTAGACGTTTGGTGCGTTCATCGAAATATGGGCGCAGGCGAACACATTGACCGGACCAGTCATATCGTGTGGAGCAACCGGGCGCTGTTCCGCTTCTGCCATCGTACAGATCTTCTTGGTTTCAGTGATGCCACCGGTCCAGATGAGGTCAGGCATTACAACCTCGGCGGCCCCCGCTCTAAGATACTCACGGAACTGGTATTTGCTGATGAGACGTTCGGAAACACAGATCGGTGCTTCAACTTCCTCGGCGAGTCGCAGATGGCTCTCGACATTGGTGGGTTGAATTAGTTCTTCCTGCCACATCATGTCGAGATGGTCCATTGCCTTGCCGATCCTGATCGCCGAATTCAGGTTCCATCGCCCGTGGCCGTCGTTCGCCACCTCTATACGGTCCCCAACGGCGGCTCGGATATCTTCTACTGGCTTCAACAGCAACTTCAGATCCTCATTCGAAATGTGTGTCCCGCGATTGATGTCAGCGAACTGATCCGTGAATGCCCATTTCATGGCTGTAATGCCCTCGTCGAGGAGGCTCTTTGCGAGCGTGCCCGCATCGAGGATCGCCATTTCCATATCGCGGTTCTCGCCGTATTGTCCGGTTGTGTTATAGGTTCGGACACGATCTCTGCATGCACCACCCAGCATATTGTAGATCGGTTGGTCGGCAACCTGTCCGGCGATGTCCCAGAGTGCGATGTCTATGGCAGAAATGGCGCGAGCCTCAGCTCCTGCATAACCGTAGGCGTTCGCCATGTCGAACATATCTCGCCAGTGACGCTCGATCGCGAGCGGATCTTTGCCGATCAACATGGGAGCAAACATGTCGTGCACGCAGCCAGCCACGGCGCGTGGTCCAAAAAACGTCTCTCCAAGCCCTACGTGATCCGAATCAGTTTTCACCTGGATCCAGATGATCGCCGGGAATTCTGCGAGTTGGATTGTTTCAATCGACGTAATCTTCAAGTCGGTTCTCCAGTGGGCCAGGCGTGGGCAAAAGCACGGCTCTGGTGTCATTATTTGACGAACCGCCGTATTCTATGCGGCCAGTTCAAGTTTCGATCAATCCCGCAAGCAGACCTGTACAAAGAATATTGCCAGATACTACGAAAACAACTGAGCGGCTTTCCCGGTGCTACACAGGTGCTGTATACGACGTGATGCGAGAGTTCGGACACCCGGAGTGCGTACTTCCCCCCGAAATCCGCCCGCTCGACGATACTCGGACGCTGGCGGGGCCGGTGTGGACCTGCAGCGGTCGAATTAGCGAATCGATTTCGGATGACGATTCACTTTTGAGTTGGACTGGACTCCTGGGTCGTGCACCCTCTGGGTCGGTGCTTGTCTGCCAACCGAACGATTCGACAATCGCACACATGGGCGAGTTATCAGCAGAAACTCTCAACTATCGAGGTGTTCGAGGCTACATCGTCGACGGCGGCACCCGGGATGCAGACTTCATCAGAAAACTCGGCTGGCCAGTGTTTTCCCGTTATTTCACCCCGCGAGATGTCGTAGGGCGGTGGGTCGTCGAGACCATGGCAGAGCTGATTCAAATCGGCAATGTGTCTATTTCAACTGGTGACTGGATCATTGCAGATATCGACGGCGTGGTCGTCGTACCCCAAACGCTCATCGACAGGGTGCTCGACAGGACTGAGGAAATCGTGTCAACCGAAAGCGAGCTCAGAACGATGATATTGAGCGGTATGGATCCTCAAGAGGCCTACCGTAAATACCGCCTGTTCTGAGATAGAGTTTCAGCGCTACTTACGTTGTGTGGCCTATTGGGTTCTGCTAGGATTGTGAATTGATTCTCGAAGTCGAATATTCCACTTTTCGTTGAGGTTACGTTGACAACTGCTGACACGAAGCAGAGCACCAGCTTACGCGAGCAAATCCGGAAAGCTCTGAGTTCTCAGAGGCAGCCCACCGTTACCGTTCTTTCCTCTTTACTGGCTGTTCAGGACTCGATTCACTACCTGCCGGACGAAGCGATTAAGGAAACGGCGAACTTCTGCGGTTCGACAACTAACGAGGTGTGGAGTGTTGCCTCGTTCTACACGAATTTCAGGTTTACACCGCCTGGCGAGAAAACCCTCGACATATGCTGGGGGCCTTCGTGTCACATCCTCGGGGCACAGCAGATACTGAACGCCGTCCACCGGGAAATTGGGCTGACTGAAGAGGGTGAAAGCCCGGATGGTAAGGTCACACTGAAGTACAACACCTGCCTGGGCGCATGTGCGCAGGGACCCTGCATCGCAATCGATCACCACTTGATCGGGAAGCAGACGCCAGAGTCCGCCGCCAGGATCGTTCGAGAGCTACGAGGCTAGGTGTTAAGTCCCTGGTCGAACTTGAGTCCATGAAGAGAAAAGGTATCTGATGGCAACACCGTTCGAGGAACTTCAAGCCAGCGCCTCCAAGCGCTGGACGGAGTTGACCACAGGTGAAAATGCCTGGATCCGGGTCGGCGGTGGGACATCGGGCCAGGCAGTTGGGGCGGACAGAGTTTTCGACGCATTCACCGTTGCAGTCGAATCTTCCGGTGCAAAAGCCAGGGTTTCAATGGTCAGCGCACTTGGATTGATGTACCTGGAACCAATGGTGGATGTGCTGATGCCCAATGGGACCCGCATCTACTACGGCAACGTCAAACCGGACGAGGTCGAGGACATCGTTGATCGACATGTCAAGAATGGCCGACCGCTTCTCGACCGGGCTTTCGCCTACTCTGGTGGGGATGGCTCGACCACTGGGGACCTGCAACCGCTTGAGAGCATGCCGATGGTTGCGTTGCAACAACGCATCGCGACTCGCAACTTTGGCGATACAGACCCGCTGGACCTTCTCCAGTACATCGCTAATGGCGGTTACGCTGCTCTGAACCGTGCGCTGACCGAAATGACCCCCGAACAGATCGTCGAAGAAGTGAAGGCGGCGGGTCTTCGTGGGCGCGGTGGTGCGGCCTTCCCGGCGGGACTGAAGTGGAGTTTCCTTGCTCCTTCAACCGCTCCGGTCAAATATGTCCTCTGTAACTGCGAGGAGGGGGATCCGGGCGCCTTCAACGACAAGGGGATTATCGAGAACGACCCGCACACTCTAGTTGAAGGCTTGATCATCAACGGGTATGCGACTCGTTCAACGCATGGCTACATCTTTATTCGACAGGGCCATGAGATCCCGATAAATGCCGCTCGCAAAGCCATCGAGGCGGCATATGAAGCAGGCCTGCTCGGCAAGAACATTCTGGGAACAGATTTCTCGTTCGAAATGGAAGTATCGCTGACTGGCGACTCCTATGTTGCGGGTGAAGAAACGGCGCTGATGGAGGCGATCGAAGGCAAACGCTCTACACCGCGCTTCAAACCGCCGTTCCCGGCCGCAGCTGGACTGTGGCAGAAACCCACGAATATCAACAACGTCAAGACGCTTGCGTACGTCCCTGAGCTGGTCAGAAACGGCTCGGCGTGGTTCAAATCAATCGGTACCGAAACAACATCTGGAACCGCGATAGTTTGCCTTTCCGGTCACATCAAGTACCCGGGAATGTACGAAGTTCCCATGGGAATGACGATTCGAGACGTGCTCGAAAAAATCGGCGGCGGCGTTTCTGAAGGAGAACGAATAAAAGTTCTTCAGGCCGGTGGTCCGCTGAATGGACTGCTCGGGGAAGACGCGTTCGACACGATGATCGATTTCGATGCGATGTCTGCCGCCGGCGCGTCAATCGGGTCTGGCGGGATTATCGTTGGCAACGAAACCACCAATGTTGTCGACCTGTTGCGGACGCTAATTGCGTTCAACCAGTTCGAATCTTGCGGCAAGTGCTTTCCCTGTAGGTTGGGAAACACCCATATGCTCGAGATTCTCGACCGCATGTGCCAGAACAAGGCAAGATCAGCCGACCTGTCTCTGCTCCAGCGTGTTGGCACGAGTATGAAGGCCGGTTCGCTTTGCGGCCACGGCCAACTGGGCTTCAACCCGATAGCGTCCGCCCTGAAATACTTTGGCGCTGAGATCGACGCCTCAATCGCTGGCGAGCTGGAGCTGGGCGGCGTCTTTAGCGATGGCACGATGATTCTTCCAAGCCGCACACGTCCTTAAGTTTCAGATTTCGGAGATCTCTGTATGCCCG
This sequence comes from Chloroflexota bacterium, assembly GCA_027623655.1. Classification (GTDB taxonomy): domain Bacteria; phylum Chloroflexota; class Dehalococcoidia; order Lucifugimonadales; family Lucifugimonadaceae; genus Lucifugimonas. Next base: position 5,127 of record JAQBVG010000022.1, on the reverse strand, counting down.
ACGGAACCACCTTCACAATCGATGGCCGAGAGGTGAGCGCAAAACCCGGCCAGACGATTCTGCAGGCGGCGATGGATCACGATATATACATCCCGTATCTGTGTTATTACCCGAAAATGAAGCCCGTTGGCTCGTGCCGGACGTGTATGGTCGAGGTCGAAGCAAACGGTCGCAAGATGACCGTTGCCTCGTGCACGACCCCGCCGATGGCAAACTCGACAGTGGCGACAAACACCACCCAGGTGCAGGATCTGCGCCGCGACGTCATCGAACTACTCATGACCGAGCACCCGCACGGTTGTTTGACATGTCACCGTATCGAGCTTTGCGGGCCGCAGGACATTTGCCAGCGCCATGTGACGGTGACAGATCGTTGCACGATCTGCCCCAAAAACGAGCGATGCGAGTTGAAGGACACCGTGCGCATGGTGGAACTCGACCTCCGCACCCCACTGAACTACCATCGTCGCAACCTGCCGATTCACGCCGATGATCCGTTTTACGACCGGGACTACAACCTGTGCATCGTATGTTCACGTTGTGTACGTGTCTGTGAAGAAGTCCGCTTCGACACAGCACTTACGTTGACCTCCCGGAGCGGAGTCGCCCTTGTTGGCACATCTCACGGAACTTCGTTGCTGGAGTCGGGATGTGAGTTTTGCGGAGCCTGTGTCGACGTATGCCCGACTGGCGCCCTCACTGAACGAGAGTACAAGTGGGAGAAGGCGGTCACCGAAGTCGCGACCGTTTGCACGAACTGCCCTGTTGGATGTCAGATGGTCGCCGAGGTCAACAAATACGGCAAGGTCGTGCGGTTCAAGGGAGATCTGGCAGGCGCTGCCAACAACGGTCAGGCTTGTATGGCAGGCAAGTTTGGATACGACTACACCAACCACGGTTCCAGATTAAAGCGCCCATTCATTCGCGAAGATGGGATATTGTACAAAGCGAGCTGGGACGAGGCATTGGCTCGCATCAAACAGGGCTTCAGTGGGCGGTCCCCAGGCGAGGTGGCAGTGATCACATCGCCTCGCGGTTCGAACGAAGATCAGTACGTCGCCGCAAAATTTGCCAGATTAGTGCTCGAGACGCCAAACATCGACTCTGCACTGAATTCGAATAGCGCCCTGTTGACTCGACTCGCAGAGAGGCTTGGTTCGGGCGGAGCCACAAACCCGATCTGGGACCTGGAGAACTCGAAGAGCCTGCTCGTGGTCTCAGGCAACCCTACTGAGGAACAAAACGTTCTTGCAGTTCCTGCGAAGAAAGCTGTTCGCCAGGGCGCAAAGATGGTCGTAATCGACTCTCGGGAAACCGAGTTGACGAGGTACGCTGCAGTTTGGCTGCGCCCGAAACTTGGCTCGGAAGCGATACTTATCGCCGGTATGGCCAGGGTTGTTCTGGACGAAGCCCTCGAAGACAAACAATATGTGGGATCGCAAGTCGACAACGTCGATGCCCTGAAACAATCGCTCTGGGAGTTCGATCTCGCAAAAATTTCCCGCGACACCGGTATCGAAGAATCTCAAATCCGGCGGGCTGCTCGACTATTCGCACAGAGTGGCCCGGGAGCGATCCTGCTCGGATCGGATGGCCTCAGTTCTACTTCATCCGAACTGCTTGCTGACGCCGCAGTCGATCTCGCTGCGATCACCGGCAACATCGGAAGAGTCTCAGGCGGGATATTCCCTCTTTACCGGGGCGCAAACACTCTTGGCGCACTTGACGTTGGCGCGACGCCTGGCGAAGACGGGCTTGGCATATCGGCCATGATCGGGGCAATGGTCAGTGGCGATGTAAAAGCCGCACTGGTGATGGCCGACGGTGTTTCGGGTTACTCACCGACCCTGACCGGCCTCCCCGCGGCGCTCGAAAACCTCGACTTTCTCGTCGTGTCTGCGGTGTTCGATTCGGAAATCACCGCCAGTGCCGATGTTGTTCTGCCCGCTGCAACCTTCGCTGAACAATCGTCGACCGTTACAAACGTTGAACGACGAGTTCAGTTGCTCAGGATCGTTTCTCAACCGCGGCACGAAGAACGAACAGGTTGGGAAACAGTCGCCAGTATTGCAACCGCGATGGGTTCGGACGCTTTCGACTACCCCTCATCGGCTGAGGTATTCGCGGAAATAGTAGAAAAACTACCTGCCTATGCCGGACTAAGCCACGATCGACTGAAGACCGGTGGCATCCAGAGGCCGGTCGAGTCGACAACCCAGGCTGGCACACCGATCTTGTTTAGTGATTCTAAAAGACACGTTCCGGCGATATCGCTGAACTACAACCAACTTAAATCGTCGGTGAGCGCAAAACGAGTGACGTTTGCGCCCGGACGTGTATTGAGCCAGCCAGAGCGTGATGTTGTCGTTCGGAAGCTCGCAGAAATGAACACTATCGATCGGGAACAATTGATCCAGATCCACGCCGCCGATGCAAAAGCCGCAGGTCTGGACGAAGGTTCTTTAATCCAGGTCAAATCTGAGGACGGACACGTGCTCGCTCGTGGTCGGGCGGTTTTTGAGTCGCCGCAGACCGGATTGGTTGGTTTGACGACTCTGTTTGGCGAGCTGGCAACGAGGATGTATGATCTCGAAACCCCGGATTGGTCCCCGTTGATGCCGGGTTTGGGCTTTTCGCAAGTTACACTTGAAAGAGCGCCTGCCGAACAGGGAGCAGGTGCCGCTGCCGACTGAGGCTCAAGTCGACAATGCAGATCAGTTGCATCGATTTGGCACCAATCTGTATCTAATATTCCGAGTGACTGTCCCGAAGACGGTTTGCTCCACTGACTGTAAGAGGTCAGGAACAGTTCGAATAATCGCTAAAGGGGCGAAAAAGAATGGCAAAACCGCAGGATGTAAGTGACGCCGAATTCGGCGCCGAAGTGATCGACTCCGATCTTCCCGTACTGGTTGATTTCTGGGCAGAATGGTGCGGTCCCTGCAAAATGATCGCCCCGGTTGTCGAGCAATTGGCCATCGAGTACGAGGGAAAGTTCAAGTTCGCAAAACTGAACGTCGACTTCAACCCTCAAACGTCGGCCAAGTACGGCGTGCGCAGCATTCCAACCTTGCTGATATTCAAGGGCGGAGCCCCTGTAGGACAGGTTGTCGGAGCAGTTCCGAAGAGCGTGCTGCAGTCACGAATTGAAGACGCCCTGGCATTTTAGTGCTTGGCTAATCGCAAACGGCCCCGGTAGTAAATGAAATCCGGGGCCTTTTCGCGTGCGAAGCTCGTCGACCAACCGGAATTGTGGACTTTACTCCGGCACGATCTCGGTGTTCTTCGGTGAGGCTCCAGGCCGAAACTTGAAGTCCGATCAATTCAAGTAGGTCCGCGGGTATCGACACTGCTTTGTCTCCGTCAATCTGGCGGTTGATTGGTGCGTAATCCCGGTGCTGCAGCGTTCACGAACAGTGGACACGCGGTAATCTTGGCGTGTTCACGAAACAGTGGGGGAGTGGATGGGTCCCGGTGGGCCTCACGGACTTCAACTCCGCTGGCGTGCGCCCTTCGGCGTGCGCGGAGGGTTCGACTCCCTTGCACTCCCGCCAGTTTCGCCCGCAGCCACGTTTCGGCGTGCCCAAAACTGCGCGGCGGAATTCATCGAATACGTTTCTGGTCTATGATGCCCTCGCATCGAGAGAACTGAACTACCGAGGGCTGGTATATGGACTTTCCACGAACGGTTGACGAGATCACGCCTGAATGGCTGACGCAGGTGTTGCGCGAGAGCGGGGCGTTGCGTAAGGCCAGGATCATCGCAAGTGACGCCATCAATATTGGGTTTGATCAGGGGGCGGTTGCGCAGGTACATCGTCTTGAACTGAAGTACGACAAATCAACAGATGATGCTCCGAAGCACGTCGTCGCAAAACTTGCGAGAGACAACCATCATGAGATGCCTGTTCTCAAACCGGTCCACCGGCGTGAGGTGAATTTTTATTCACAACTTCAGGATCACGCAGGCATTGGATCTCCAAACGTGTATTTTGCAGGGTTTGACGAGGCGACTGGTGATTTCCTTCTGCTGTTCGAAGACCTGAGTCAATTTCGAGCTGTCGATCAAGCCGACGAAAGTAGTCCTGAGGATTCGAGTGCTGCAATGCAGGCCTTGGCAAGTATGCATTCGAAATGGTGGGACAAGGATGAAATACACGGTTTTTCATGGCTCGCCGATCATCCCACGTTATTGCCGGCGAATGCTATTTCTCAGGGATTCCCGAACAATGTCGAACCGTTCCTGAAAATCGCAGATGGTCACGTACCTGACGGTATTGAAACTTTGTGCAGCAAATTGATTCCGAGAATTTCTGAAGTTTGGGCTGAACTCTCAAGTCCTCCTGTCTCCTTAAATCACGGAGACTTCCGTTTGGCCAATATGTTCTTCGATGACTCAGCTGGCGACATTTCCCGAGTAATTGCATACGACTGGCAACTGGTAGGTCGAATCCGCCCCGCGGACGACGTGGCAACTTACATCTTGAATGGGTTTACTCCGAGGACCCGTGCAGAGGTCGAGGATTCACTCCTGACCGAATATCACGATTCGCTTCGCGATCACGGTGTTCATGATTACTCGCATGAGCGATTTGTTGACGATTTTCGATTGGCACTTCTTCCAAGGATGATCATTCGGGTGAATGCGACTGTCATGGCCAGTTCTGGACTTCGCTCGAGTCCAGAGGGACGCGCGAGGCTTTTCGCGACTATTGAGAGGCTACAAGCCCTCATCGACTGGAACTGCGAGGAGGTGATTCCGTAGTGAGCGACATTCCACGAACGGTCGACGAGATCACACCTGAATGGCTGACGAAGGTGTTGCGCGATAGCGGGGCTGTTCGGGAGGCGTGTATCGAGTCGATTGAGGTGAGCAACGTAGGGGACAGTGCTGGCGTTGCTGGTTTGGTGAGCCGGTTTGAACTCTCATATAACGTCGCTGAGCCTGACGCCCCAACGACGATCATCACTAAACAGGCGGTCGCCGATGATGAAAAGCGAGCACTCGGTGCTCGGATGAACCACATCGAGGTTCAGTTTTACAGGCAGCTAGCCGCTTCGTCCGGTCTGCGGGCACCTCGGAGTTACTATTCCGATGGTGAAGAAGAGTCTGGGTATATTGTCCAC
>JAQBVG010000153.1 GCA_027623655.1 Chloroflexota bacterium | reverse complement strand
AGACGGAGCCACCCCGGCCTCAAGGCTGTAAACAACGTTCGTGGGAAGTACAGCTAGACCTGCGTAAACCGCTCTGGGGATTCCATGTTCCAGGTGAACAACTGCCCTGTGTGTAACGAGCACACAGGGCTTTTTGTTGTCTTCCGACAGGGCGTGCAGTTCCGGAACGATGGTGCACAGGCTTCGAGTGGCAGTGCGAGCATGGTTAGGGAGTGGGACAACGAACGATGTCGATGGTTCAGCGGTACTGGCAACGCAAGTAGAGCCTGATTACGAAGCACGGCCCGAGTGATGGAACCCTGGGCTCTCATGGCAGGGTCGCTGGTGCATCGATTGAGTTCAGGTTGAGCGGTGCGCTGGAACGTCGAAGGACTCAATGAGCAGCAGGTTGGCAGGTGACTGCGCTGGGCTGTGCGCCGTCGGAGCAGCCCGAGTCGAGGCCGCCCGAGTCGAGGCCGCCCGAACGTACTTAACGAACGAGGTCAGGCTACTTTTGCGGCCTTGGATTTGAGAACCCGCACTGCTCTCCGCACGCTGTCGGCGACCAGTAGATCGACCCTGGAATCCTCGAGAGGCTTGAGCAAGAATTCAGTAAATCCGACGAACTTCGCTTTTCGCTGTGCTTCGGGGGATAGACGTGATGAAATCATCAGTTTGATGACTTCCCTGGCACGTCGTGCTGGCTTGAACTCGGTCAGCATGTTGAATGCGTCGAGGTCAGGCAGCGTCCACTCGGTTATAAGGATATCGGGTTTGTGTTGATTGAACGCCGAAATCGCTTCAGCGGCGCTCGACACTTCGATCACATTTTGTCCGAGCCTGGTTATTACAGACCTGATAATTGACCGGTTGTTTTCATCCGGTTCAACGATCAGGGCGGTGGCGACAAACAGCCTCTTGACAGCTGAGGGAACCACCGGGGGGACTGGCGCAGGACTCGCGGCCCTTGCTCGACCCTGGTACTTGGCCAGATGGAAGGCTACACGATCGATAAGTGCCTCCACTCCGGTGGATTTCAGCACGAAGTCGGTTGCGCCCTTTTTGATTGCGTCCTTCACCGCGACTGTGTCGTTGGTGGAGGTGAACATGATGATCGGCACGTCCGACTTTTCACGGATCTCGCCGCACACGTCTTCGCCACTCATTTTTGGCATCCGCATGTCGAGGATCACCAGGTCGGGTTTGAACTCTGAGAACATTTCTACGGCTTCGAGTCCATCTTTTGCGGTCTGGATCGTATAGCCGTGTTCGATCAACACGATAGTTATCGCTTCGCGCAGGTCTGGTAGATCTTCAGCGACAAGTATTTTCGCGGTGGTAGTTTTCGAGGTCGCCGAGATTTCTTGTGTAATCGAACTACTCCTGGAATATGTGCGAACTGCTCTGAACAGAACTCGCCCGGTTAGAAGCACAGATTTCTGTGCACTCAGCCCCGGTGGGCCCGGTAAGGATTCGCTGGCGTATACGATATTGTCATATGTGAGTAGGCTCGCCCTCGGTTCCAACCGACGCAGTACAGCGAGCCATGTGGACCGCGGATCGTGGGTGTCTGCACCAAAACCGTTCGTGTTTCCTCCGTGGGACTCGAGGCCGGGAAAGGTCGACACTCAGGCCTTGCTGGCTTCAAGGACAGGATTTCGTCGTGGAAAAGATTGCATATTTAGCCGTCGCCGGAGCCGCCGGGACACTGGCGCGCTACGGGATCGGGACCGTATTTCAGCGAGATGGATTGACGGGCGTGCCGTGGGGTGTGTTCGCTGCGAACATGATCGGTTCATTACTGTTTGGATTGATCTGGTCGATGAGCGAGGACCGTGGGTGGATTAGCGAAAATATGAGAGTGGTTGCGCTGGTCGGGTTCTTAGGCGCTTTCACGACTTTTTCCACATTTGCGTTCGACAACGTGCAGATGGCGCGTGGGTCGGAGTGGGGGTGGTTTGCGGTGAATATGGTGCTAACGAATGTTGGGGGTCTTGCCGCCGTATACGCCGGGTTCAGGATTGCAAGAGCGTTATGAGTGTGAGCGGGGACGACTGACATTCGGGCTCCGGGTCGGCAATCGCATTTTGCCGTTCGCTGTATTCTGGAGACATAACCCGGGCGTGCGATCACACCTGTTCGATCGCCACAAAATTGCCTCCCCCAGGCGCTGCCGAGTGAAGGGGGCAGCGCGAAAAGTCGTTCGCCGATGAGTGGTTGATGCTCTCAACTCACTGATGACGAGTCTGAACTGCAGACAAGGTGCATGGAGTATTCACAGATGAAGGGTGCAATACGTATGTGACGGGCGTATGGTTCGTAATCCCTGCGGACGCATTGGGCTTTTTGTCGGTTGAAGTTGATCGGAGTTGGTTGTAGATGGACGATTTCGACGGGAACTGTACGCATCTGGATATGATCAATGATGTAACGCCGTCTTCGCCGGACCAATGCCTGCAGTGCGTCGAGTTGGGTGACGAGTGGGTCCATTTGCGCCTGTGCATGATTTGTGGTCAGGTCGGTTGCTGTGACAACTCGAAGAACACCCACGCTACCAGGCATTTCCATGCCGAAGGTCACGGAATCATTAAGTCGCATCAGCCGGGAGAAGACTGGTACTGGTGCTACGTGGACGAGATCCTGTTCGAACTCGAGTAGTGGCCGGTGTTCGCCAGACGGCCAGCGAGCGCGGGATCGCCCGGTCGGTAGATTCGACCTGGAGAGGGTGTGCAGCAGGTCGTCACGGGATTGCAGGAGTTACATGTCTAACAGTCAAACGAGGATGCTCGCGTCAGCGATCGGCCTGCTGGCCGGGGCTGTTGCGGCTCAGTCCGAGAGTCTAAATATCAATGTCAGCATCGTAATCATCTTGATCACCGGTGCGATGTTGGTTGGGGAATGGTTCAGGTCGTTCAAGGCATGATCTGGCGATCTATCTCCATCCGTTCTGACGACTCGCGGAGTTGAGCGGGATTCGAATATGGGATGGGCCGGCATCCATTCTCTGGACGTGTAGCAACGAGGACCAACCGCCTGGCGTGTGTCGGCTTGGTATGGCGCGGTTTTACGGGGATTGAGACAATTTCGAGCGCCTTCCTCGAACCTGCCGCGTAAGGAGACGAATAGTGCCCTGGGATCCTTCTCAGTACCTGAAGTTCGCCGATCACAGACTGCGACCAGCGATAGATCTGCTCAATCGGGTGGACATCGAATCGCCGTCGGTCGTTTACGACCTGGGGGCGGGCGCGGGTAATGTAACGGAGTTGCTGGCCAGACGATGGCCGGATGCACGCGTAGTCGGTGTCGACAGTTCCGAGGAGATGTTGCGCAGGGCGTCTGAACGTGCGGCGAACATCGAGTGGGAGGTGGGTGATATCTCCACCTGGCGCCCGGAACGGCCTGCAGAGCTCATCTTTTCGAACGCAGCCCTGCACTGGGTCGCCGGGCACGGCAAACTGTTCAATGAGCTTATGGCATCGGTCGCTCCGGGTGGTGTGTTGGCCGTGCAGATGCCGCGCAACTTCGGGGCGTTGTCGCACACGTCAATCACGGACGCCGCGATGGCTGGGCCGTGGCGACAGAAGTTGGAGCCGCTATTGCAGCCTGCGCCGGTCGGACTGCCGTCGTTTTACATTGAAGTCCTCTCCGGCGTTGCCAGTTCACTCGATGTTTGGGAGACCGAGTACATGCAGGTCCTTACTGGCGATAATCCGGTGAAGGAGTGGACGAAGGGTACGTGGCTCCGCCCGTTACTCGATGCGCTCGATGAGCCGGAGCGTGGCGAGTTCGAGGCTACCTATTCTGAGCTTGTGGCGAGGGCGTATCCACAGCAGCCGAACGGGACCACGATTTTTCCGTTCAAGCGTCTGTTCATAGTGGCGAAGAGGTAGCGATACTCGGGCTTACAGGTGGGTTTGGGGTAGGTTTTTCTTGCAGGAAGTTTGACTCCCGAGGCGTGATTCGAACATAGGGCTTGCTGACAGTGACACAGCTTCTGAGTCGGCTCAGCGATCAAGGGATTTCGTTTTCACTGGTCGGCATGAATTTACGGTTTCGCGGCCCAACAGAAGTCATTACGCCCGGACTCAAGAACGAGCTGCGCCAGCACAAGACGGAACTTGTTGAATCGCTCACTCCCAAGCGCGACGGAACGCCCCTCCAAAGGCTGGCATACGAAGCGCGGGATAAGAGGCTGATCTCAGAACGTCGCGCCAAGGCGGTTGAGTTGCAAACTTTTCTGTCTGACCACGTTGACGAACACATGAACACCGAGCCTACGGTTTGCCCAAATGGATAGACGCAATGGAGGAATTCAACATCGTTGAGCGTGGCCAACTTCGAGAAGTTTTCCATTACACAGGTTGCATCCACGACAGCGGGCGGTGTCCTGACGATGCCCAGGTCGTTTGTACAGCCTGTGAAGATCACAATGACTAACGCTGGCCGCCCCCGCTCTATCCCTTTACGGCTGATTCCCGAGCTTTTGCAACAGCGAGAGCGGGGCGCGTCGTGGGAAGAGTTAGCTCGCTGGTTACGCAACAACTGTGCGGTCGATTGCAGTCGGTGGTCGGTTCGGAGGGCTTTGCTGCATCTTCCGCCTTACGAGGAATGCCTTCGCGTTGAAGAGGACTAGTCCAGCACCCGCGCCTCAGCCTCGACCGGCAAGCTGGCTCGCAGCGCACGAAGCTCGGCGATAGTGAACTGGGCGAGCGGTGTCACATCTTGGACAGCGTGAACCT
>JAQBVG010000152.1 GCA_027623655.1 Chloroflexota bacterium | reverse complement strand
GAAATCGAACATCAGACGGACTTGATCGGGCATCAATTTACGTCAGAGCGCTGAGTTCTGACAGATCCTCGGGCGACGAGTTGAGATCGAACCGACAAATCTGATGAGATGGTCTCGAAGCCATGCCACTTTGCCGACAGTGATACGGCTCCGCCGCCACACATCGGATCTAGAAATCGCGTCCGTGCCCATTCGGTTGGATCCAGAAATCGCGGAAGACGGCTGAAGATGAATGGCGCCAATTTTCGTTTGCCGCCGAGGTAAGGCGGAAGTGCCGAGAAGATTCTGCGTGGGGGTGCGTTTATTTTTTCTCTCATGCCTTACTTATCGGCACGAGTTTTAGAAAATCGCTAACTACCTCAATCTCAAACCGGCTCTACGGCATGACGAAAACGGACAATTTCGCCGATTTCAGTGGTTAGAGGGCTATTTTCTGGGCTACGGAGGGACCCGATCCGGGCCGCGCGGCGGGCATGAACAATAAATTGACGGCGGACCGGATTCACCCACAGATAAGGTGCTGGGAGCCGTTGATTCAACCGTTCAGATCGTCGATTTGGCTGATTGTCAATCCGCAGGTCGTGGATTCGATCCCCACAGGGCCCACCAAACTCGATTTTTACCCTGGGCGATTACCAGTTCGTAAACGATCCGTCGTAGCGTCTCAAGTGCGGTGGTTCGGAGAGTTCGAATTCTTGCATCAACTTGGATTCATCCACATCGACTCCCAGCCCGGGGGCATCAGGCACCTCGAAGCGACCTTCACTGAAGTTCAGTCGGGGAGGGTAGACATCTGGATTCGCCCTCGGGTCTTCACTCCACGGATTTCGCCATGATTCCAGCCACGAGACGTTCGGACTTGCGGCGCAAAGGTGGATTGCGGCGGCAGTACACACGGGGCCGAGCGGGTTGTGCGGCATTAGATCAATGTAGTGAGCTTCTGCCCAGCCGGCTACTTTTACAGCCTCAGTCAGCCCTCCCACGTTGCAAACATCAACTCTGGCGTAGTTAGTCAAACCACGCTCGATAAACGGCAAGAACTGCCATTTCGAGCTGAACTCTTCCCCGATGGCGAAAGGGATATCGACCATCCGTCGCAGCGATTCGTACGCCTCAGGAGATTCGTCACGGATCGGTTCTTCAATGAAGTCAAGAGTTCCGACTGGCAACATCTGAATGAACGATGCTGCTTCGGCAACGCTGAGCCTTGTGTGATAGTCGGTGCCAAGTACGATTTTTCGACCAAGCGCGGATCTGACCTCCGTGAACCGTTCGGCCGTCTTTGCGATCGACTCCCTCGGTTCGAACCGCCCGTCAGTTCCGTAGTCGGGGAACAGTCGAAACGCTTTCCAACCGCCGTCGATCATCATCTGGCCCTGTTCGATCAAGCCGTTTGTTGAATCAGCGGTAGCCGTGCCAATTACATCGACGAAATCTCGCTGGCGTCCACCAAGTAGTTCGTAGACCGGGACTCGCAGTGCTTTCCCGGTGATGTCATAGAGTGCGATATCGATTGCAGAAATGGCGGCGGCGAGAACCCGCCCGCCCTCAAAATACTGGCTGCGGTACATTTCCTGCCAGAGCGCACCTCGCTGCATTGGGTCTCGTCCAATCAGGAACTCCCGATAGTGGTCAACTATGCCAATTACCCCGAGCTCACGACCCGACAGCCCAGACTCTCCCCAGCCATAGATGCCAGCGTCGGTTTCAACCTTAACCAGCAGGTGCGTTTTGTTTGCAACGCCGGTCCTGATGTTGGATATCCGCAAGATAACTCCTGATAATACGCATGCTTTACTCGGCGGATGACTGTACACTGATTCCTCAGGAGCAACGCCTCAATCTTCAACCGAGATCAAAGACTTTGGCTGCCTTTTTTTTCCGCATGTCGTTGGTCCGATCCCCACAAGGCCCGCCAAACTCACATATCATCTGCGCTGATACCAGCTCGATTACGGTTATAGAAAGTGGAATCAGATGACCAATGAGCGACCAGTTGTGCCTGACTCAATCCTTGACTCACTCACAGGAATAAGCACAGCGACCGCCTGCGCTACGCTCCACACAATGGGTATGCGGAATACGTTCATGAAAGGGTTGAAGCCGCTTACACCCCTCGGTCTCGGGAATCGCCTCGCTGGTCGAGCGTCCACGATGCGTTGGATTCCGCATCGCGAAGATCTAGCCGAAGAAGAAGTTTCCGTGGTGGATGGAGTGGACGCGTTCCGCCGCGCTATCGAGCAAATATCACCGAACGACGTGTTCGTTGTGGACGCCATGGGGGACCTAGATTCAGGGACGCTTGGCGACATTCTTTCAGCGCGAGTGAAATACCGAGGGGCTGTCGCAGCCGTGGTTGATGGAGCCGTCCGGGATGCCCCTTATATTCAGGATGTCGGACTGCCTGTTTTCGTGAAAGGCGTTCATTCAGCGTTTGGAATGAGAACGCTGTGGCCGGGCGATCTCGATGTGCCGATTCAATGCGGCGGCGTGGCCGTAATTCCTGGCGATGTGATCCTGGCCGATGATGAAGGTGTTGTCGTCATTCCCGCCGCCTACGCCGAACGAGTGGCTGTCGTCGGGATCGAGACTGAGGAGCGCGAATTGTTCATACGGGAGAAGGTTGAAGAAGGGCACTCAGTACAGGACGCCTACCCACCATCCGGAGCGCTTCTGGACGAATTCGAGAAGTGGAAGAAGGCGCGATCTCATTAGCCCGGCGAATAGTCGGCTCGATGATGTTGCATCTCGTCGAAGGAACCAGTTTTTCAAGAGACTTTTTCTTGAAGTTCTAGTTCGGTAAGATTCGGCCAGTTTCGAGACAAATCATCAGGATGAAATAATCACTATGAAAGCCGCCGTTTATCGCAGCAAACAACTGTTTGAGGTGACCGACATCTCAAAACCAGAACCAGCTGCCGGACAAGTTTTGATAAAGGTTAATCGATCAGCCGTTTGTGGGACTGACGTGCACGCATTCATGTACGACCTCGCGCCAGCTGGCTCGGTGTTAGGGCACGAGTTCGCAGGGGTTATTTCGGCTACGGGCGCTGGTGTGACACGCTGGAAAGAGGGTGATCGCGTGGTTGGCGGTGGCGGTGAATGGCCTGTCGGGAAGGAACCACCCACAAAAAGTCATCCCAGATATAACTACCGCACGATGGGATTTTCTACCGATACTCGCACCAGAGGGTATGCGGAGTACACGGTGTTAGACGACTGGGCACCACTCCCGATACCCGACGGTGTTCCTGATGAGGCTGCTGCTCTCACTGAGCCTTGTTCAGTCGCCGTCCACGCTGTGCGTAGATCATCACTGCGGCTGGGAGACACGGTAGGCGTATTCGGAGCAGGTCCAATTGGTCTGCTTGTCACACAGGCAGCACGAGCTGCCGGGGCACGAGTGATCGTCTCTGAGCCTGCGCCTGGGCGTTCGGATGCTGCCGTGGCGGTTGGTGCAACGGCGGTCATCGACCCCTTCGAGCAAGATCCCGTGGAACGGATGGTCGAACTCACAAACGGTCGTGGCCCCGATGTTGTGTTTGACTGCGCCGGATTGAAGAACACGTTACAACAGGCCTTTGATGCCGTTCGCAGAGCAGGCCAGGTCGTGCTGGTCGCAGTGCCTTGGGAGCCATTGCCGCTTCTCCCGGCAGAGTGGATGGCGAGGGAGATTGACTTCAGGTCAAGCTGGGGAGGCTTGCCTGAAGACTGGAAAATTTCCTTGGATTTGCTCGCTAGTCAGAAGATCGCTGCCTCATCACTAATGTCAGACACAAGCATCATCACACTCGACGAAATACAGGAGCATTTCGAAGCTCTGATGAGTCCAACTACTCAGCTGCAGACGGTCATCAGAATGTAGTACGGCATTATGAGGCGTTTACCAGTGATCAATGCTCACCACGTCATCAGTTTCAACCGGGAGTTGTCATGATTCGAGCAACAATTGTTGGCTGAATGGTGCCCTCTTAGCCTGCGTTTTACCTGAAGTTTCCCTGCGGTTTTGAACTGAACAATGCCTGGTCCGATCACCGGTGAGACACTGCCTTTTAATCCGCAGGTCGTGGGTTCGATCCCCACAGGGCCCACCAAACTCGATTTATACTGAGCGGCCTAAACGTCTGGATCGATTGATTTACTCGGTTTGACGACAATGTTGACGCCAACGGGAATCATATGAGCACTCATCTTTCGATGTGCGAAGTCATTGCTCGCTGGCATGATTCAACCGACACGCCAACTAGTGTGCCTCGCTAATGCGCAAATTCTTGCGCCTGAAGTTCCATCAAAATTCGACGGAGACCCAGAATCTCTACGATTCGCTCGAACGCAAGGGTCTGAGCCTGTGACTCTATATTCGTGCACCCAACGGTAGACACGGCGGCAGTGGTCGAAAGTGCAGCAAGATACTGGTCGTGCGTGTTGGCATTTCACCAAGCACTTCTGGAGTTGGACGGAGAGGGCCTAGCTGTTTCTCACTAACAGAAAACCTTGTTAGCTTGCCCCAGCAGTACTCGACCAACGTCAGCGGGTTCTGTCAGAACTCAGCGCTCACCGCAAAATCCAGCCGACCTAAATACCCGATCGATCCCTGTATTTAAGCCGACAATTCGGTCATTAGAGTCGACCACCTGTCGGTGAAGATCTTCCTGCGAACGTCCGCTGCAACATGCTCACCGCCTGTGGCACCGACTCTCAAATAATTTCGTAGTTCG
>JAQBVG010000021.1 GCA_027623655.1 Chloroflexota bacterium | reverse complement strand
CGCCAGGTCCGGGTCAGGTCTGAGTTGAACATCAGGTCGCGACAGTCGTGGATATAAGCGCCTTCGGCGTAAGTCAGTTCGCCAAATACTCTCTGCTCCGTCATGTTGCGGATCATCATCGCCTCACGCCGATAACAGTAGTTCTCGGCCATCATGTACGTCAGGCCCGTTTTTTCGACCGTTTCGACCAGCGCATAACACTCATCGAGGGTAGTGGCCGCAATAACCTCCGATAGCACATGCTTCCCGGCGTTCAGTGCCGTGAGGGCCTGACGGGCATGCAAGAGCATCGGCGTGGCGATGAAAACAGCGTCAACAGTCGGATCTTCAACGAGATCTTCGAACGATGCGTAGGCTTTCAGACCGGGTCGACCCTCGGTCCACCGGGACCTCACCTCGTCCGACGGATCACACACAGCTGTCAGCTCGATCTGCCCTTCCAGTCCTTCAAGCACCTGGTCGAATCGAGATCCTCTGTTGCCGCCAGCTACGGCCAGCCTGATCGTCATATGTCTCTCCGCGGCAATCGGGTTGCCGACTAATTTGCGATGGCGACGAGTGGGTAAAACTCGGCGGGCAGGCCGGTGTTTCCAGTTGGCCAATCGTTCGCGGCCTCGATAACCCTGAATCCGTGCGATTCGACCATTCCAGCAAGCTCCCCGGGACCATGCTCCACAACTGTTTGCGAATACAACGTAACGACGCCGGTCTCCACATCAACAACGTACCAGCGTTTCACGGCCGAACGCACTTCCTCGTGCCAGAATCCCTCCTCCAGTAAAAGATGTGATCGGTCGCTGAACAACCCGCTTTGCCTTGCTGCCCATGACGGCGGAACTGCGAAGTTCATGCGGATAACCCCGGGCGCGTGTGGTTCCAGAAGTAAAACACCTCCGCTGCGTAGCGCAGCACGCACATTGCCTGCGAGCAGGTTCAGATTACAGATGTGCGAAGCCGCTCAACATTCGATCAGTTATCCCCGCCGGAACGGAGCGCTGGGTCCCCACCATCTACCGCCTAAGCGATTACTACAGGATCCATTCCGGCAGTCGCGCTACTTCACGGCGCGGTCAGAGTCCGGAGATTTGACCAGCGTCCTCGCTGTTACGACCAGGACGAAGTGAGCAGCCCCGGGCACCCGCGATCAGAACGCGTTCAACGGTCCCGCCATCCCCATCTGACGCAGCGGCAGATGTGCCAACTGCTTTCCCCGCTAGGCCTGTTTGATCAACTCGATACGAATACCACCCGGAGCAGCAATAAAAGCGATCGCACCACCGTTCGGGTTTTCTATGGGACCTTCCTTCAATTCGGCTCCCAGGCCCTGCAACCGCTTGAGGTCCGCAGCCATGTCGTCAGTGTCGAACCCAAAATGTTCGAGACCGTAATGCGGGTTGGCATCAGCCGGACCCAGTGTCTCCCCGGTTCTCTCTGACGAGATGTTGATCGTGAGGCCGCCTTCTGTCATCGTCCTGATAAATCGGTCACCGACCGGGCGAACGCTGTCCGACACGATCTCGACGTTGAAAGCCCTGACGAACCAGTCGGCTGTGGCCTTTGAGTCGGCCGACTTCAGATGTATGTGATTTACGTTGAACGGCATGTTGTTGTATTTATCCTTCTGGCTGGCGAGAGTGCATCGAATGGTGGAAAATCGCCTGCAAAGGCTACGGTCAATGAGCGCACTCGTCAAACTCGTACAGGTCGACACGTATGGTGCCATCAATGCACGTCGCTATACTGCGAATCGATGACCCCCAACCGGGCTAGCCCGACTACGAAATTCGAGGACTTTTGGAGCAATGAGCTTGATTGAAATACGTCAGATCAGTCAGCAAGACGCCGAAGCTGTAAGAGCTCTGGACGCAAGTATCCAGGGCGATGACCGCTCGGCCACCTGGGACTCCTATGTCGGCAGGCTTCTCTCGATCATCGAACTGGGCTGGCTGCAATACCCACCGTGGGGCTGCTATGTTGCCCAGGACGAGTCAGGGCTAGTCGGGTTTTTGCTGTCGGAGCGACAGACCACCGCGTACGGCCTTCCTCCCGGAGCACGAATCGTCGCTATGGCGGTCGAGCCCACCAAACGCCGCCTCGGAATCGGTAGAAAACTCGTGAAAGCCCTTGAAGCCCTGGCACGCGCAGAAGGAATCGAGCAGATCTATTCGGTTCTACTGGCCGAGGACGATCGCGACTCATCGTTTCTTGAGTCCGCCGGTTTCAATGCATCCGATCTAAAGGTCTACGCAAAGCGCGTCTAGTTCGTCCTGCGCGCCAGACTGCTCCGAAAATCTAAATCCTGCTCTGACTTCGCCTCATGTCCGCGACACGCGACCTGCCGTCAGAAAAAGCGGTACGGTACTCACCCGCTCGTCTGCATCGCGTCGATGAGCTGTTCGTGAATCACTGGCCAGCCGACAACGACCACGGCCAGTTCGTCATCCTTCGACCAATCTATCGGATTCGCGTTCGCGTCCGTAACCAGCACCCCAAGTTCCGTGGCGATCATCGCCCCAGCCGCGAAGTGGACCGGTTCAATACCGTAAAAGACCGCACCCGATAGACGACCAAGACAGACCTGCGCCATCGGATAAGCCGTCGATGCAAACATGTTGACCTGGCTCACCCGGGGAATCCACCGTAAGCCCGAAACTAGCTGGTGCCGCCACTCGTCCGGGCCGTCGATTTCCAGACCGATGGCCGATTCCGAAAGCTTTTCGCGTGGCGAACTCGAAGTAAACGACTCGTCGCCGTGCGTCAGGCCGCTGAGTATTGCCCCGCCGCCGGTGTTTGCCGACAGCCCGATACCAAGAGAAGGCAAACGCAGCGATGCGGCCAACAGGTCCCCCTGCTGCCGTAGCGCTACGTTCACACCCCAGTGGTCCATGCCGGTGCTGTAAGGAACGGTGCCGCAGAGCGGATCGACGAGCCAGGTGAGTGATTCGTCACCAGGAAAATCAGAAAGAATCGTTACGCTCTCCTCAGAGAGAATTCTTCCCAGGGCACCCGCTTTTCTAAGCGCACCGACGATCGCATCATCGCTCGCCAGATCGGCGTCGGTCACGAGCGCATTTGGCGACTTGTAATACGTGTCGAGTTGGTTCGAACCATGCGCCCTGAATCGAGAAAGTAAAACCTCGCTGGCCGCCGCCGTGGCAGCTCTGGCCATGGCCGCCACCCGCCCGGGATCGACGCTGCCATCGGAACTGGTGCTCAATTGCCCGGAATCGACGTGCGCCCCATCATCGAACGTTCGCCGTTACGGGAATCATGGATTTTACTTTCGAAATTACCCGTTCGGCGTTCTCACGCATGTAGCCGGTTAGCAGTTCTGCGGCCGCGCCATTCGCGCCGTTTACACCTAAGTTGCGGCCCTGTTCAGCCATGTCGTACGCCGACTCGAACAGTTCATCCTGCAACACCATGAGCTCAGACCGTATCTCCTCTCTTCTCTCGGCGCCTGCCTGCAATCCGTGGTGGGTCAGTCGGTAAAAGTCCCACCAGGGGCTATCGTCGCTGGCAGTTTTTCCACCGATCGCAAGCGAACCCGGCAGGTTCCCTTCGATGAACATCGGCATGAAAACCGTCATGCAGGGTGAGTACAACCCGGTCCAGTACACCGGCAACCGCTCGCCGGTGGCACAGAGATCAGCGACAAGGCTTGCAGTAGACGCACCCCTGCTTTCGCCTGTCGTCCGGTGGACGCAGATCGACAAATCGCCTGCCACATCGACCACCGGTGGCTCATCGGGATTCTCGCCGTTCGAATGGTCCTTTAGCACCTGCATCATCGAGCGAGCGTCCAGTTGACCGGACCCTACGCGGATCATCGCCTCGGAGCGGCACTGACGCGCAACACCGCTGGCTGAATGACCGGTGTCTGCGTAGGCCTTTGCGAAATCGAAACTCTCTCCGAACCCCATCTCGAACAGTCCATGCCGCATCGCCTGGGACCTGGCACCCGGAGACACGTTATCGGCATCGGTTCCAATCTGACCAACGTTCGAAATCGAGCCGAATCCCTGAACCTGCTTCACTGCCCACTCATGCCCCACGCACTCGACCACGTAAGCCGATGTTGGATCCACAATCATGTAGATGTTGTCGTACGTTCTGACGCCAGCATCGTTGGTGAATTTGCCCTGCCCGAACTCGGCAACAAGGCCCGTGACCACTTCAACGGCCTCGGCAGCCGACCTCGACCGTTCAAGGCCAAGCCGCAGGACCTCCATGCCAACCAGCTTCGGTTCACTCACCTCGCGCAGTCGTGAAGGCAGCGCTTCGTTTCCGATGACGACCTGGTGCTCGTTGAACCCATGCTCGTAACCCGCACACCAGTAGGGCTTCGATCCAACGTGGCGGTAGGTGTGATCCACCTGCGGGACCTCGACAAGCTGTGCGCCGGCATGTCCACCACCATGGGTCGACGACGGAACCATGACCAGGGGTTGGGCTTCCTCCTGCGGCCGGTCGCTGTTCTTGGCAAATATGGTTTGCCCACCATGCGTGGCCCCGCTCAGGGCAACCATCGTGTCGCATGATTCGAGCCAGTTATCGGTTGCACACCAGTTCATATTTCGTTCTCCGATCAGCGGATGGCGGTTCAGTGACCATGCCTCGGCGATCGCTTTCAGGCAATCTGTTTGAGCAAGATGTTACATGCATGTCAGTGCTCACATCGCACGTGGCGGAGTCGGCCTTTCCTCTCCCAGGAAAATTACCTGCGGCAGTTTGGTCCATTCCTCTCATTTGGCATGGACAATGCTCACCCTACCCGGCGCGAAAACCGGTAACCTTTCGCCCGCAGCAGGAATTATTGAAATTGGCGCGAATGCCGGAGGCGCTGTTTGATGGCTGGTAATAAAGTTCTCGTTCTGGGCGGTGGTTTCGGTGGTGTGCAGGCCGCGATAAGTGCACGGGCAGCGCTCGACTCTACCCACGAAATTACGATCGTCGATCGAAATCGTATGCCGCATCTTTGTGGGATGAATCCGATGTTGATCGTCGGTGAACGCGACGCTGACAAAACCGGGAGATCGCTCGGAAGATTAGCCAATCGAGGAATTAAATTCGTCGAGGCAAACATCGACTCGATCAATACCGCCGATCAGAAAGTTGTCACGTCCGCGGGCACACTCGAATACGACTACCTGGTGGTGGCGCTCGGAGCCGGGTATGACTGGGACGCCGTACCCGGCGCACGTGGCGCCTACTCGTTCTACGATTTCGACTATGCCCGGCACCTTCGTCGACGACTCAGCCGACTCAAACGAGGCAAGATCGTGATCGCCGCTGCGAAGCCGCCGTACAAATGCCCACCGGCCCCGTTCGAGACGGCCATGATCATCAACTGGTGGGCACGAAACAAAGGCATTCGAAAAGATCTCGACATATCCGTCTACATCCCGGAGCCGGGTCCGCTGGGAGTTGCCGGGAAAGAGGCGTCGATGCGTGTTCGAAACGCCCTGGATCAACGAGGAATCGAACTCGTCACAGCCGCTGGTGTGACCGAAGTTGCCACAACTGGGCGTGAAGCGTCATTCGCCAACGGCAGCTCAACGTACGCTGATGTCATCGCCACTGTTCCGGTGCACAAACTGCCGAATGTCGTTGCTGAATCAGGCATTGCAAACGGTAAACCATGGGTTCCCGTCGACAGTAGGACCCTTGAAACCACGGTGCCGAACGTCTTCGCTATCGGTGACGTCAACGTGGTCCCATCTGGAGATTTTGCAATCCCTAAAGCCGGTGTGTTCGCCGCGGGACAGGGGACGAAGGTCGGAGAAATAATCGCCAGCCGCATCATGCAATCAGGTGAACCCGAACCGTACGATGGCGTTGGATACTGTTACATGGCCTACTCAGGCGGCCGATCGGCAATGGTCGGAGGTAATTTTCTCGCCGACGGAGGCCCGGATTCAGTTCTCACCGAGCCAACAGTTTCCGGTATGAAGAGCAAGGACCGATTCGAGCGGGACTGGCGAACATTCAAAATCTGATCCGGATTTCTGCGCGGCTGCTTCTGTGACCGGTCGCAAATAAGAAAGAAGTTGTTTGAAAATGATTGCCGTACGACGCACATACCTTCCGAAACCCGGAGTTGGCGGAAAATTGGCTGCCCTGGTAAAAGAAGCCGGAGACGCCATGGCCGCCGCGGGGTTCGAGAAACCGACCATTTATCGCGGCTGGCACGGCTCACACGGTTTGCTACAGACCGAGCAGCGGTGGAGTTCGATAGCTGACTACGAGGCATCACGCAGCGCCGTCCGCAAGACTCCGGGAATCACCTCTGTCTTCGATCAGATCTACCCCTTGCTGGCCGAAACCCACAAAACAGAAATCTTCGAAATAACCGACTAGCCGTGCTGCGCTCATTCCCTTGCCGGTAGGCGTTCAGCATCTAAAGAAGCCGGGTGCTGCCCAGCGAAATTATGTTCGGCGTCAATCCGGCTGCACAGTGCTCACGCGCTCGATCCGGACATTTATACGATCACGCCGGGTCTATGCGAACTGGCGAACTTGCCTTCACCGCAAGGAGATATTGCGACAGCCTTAGCCCACTGACCCACCCGTTAAGACCCTTAAGGCAGGCGTCCTGGTTGAAGCACTTTGATTGCTCAGACCTGAAAGGACTTCTCTGGCAAAAGAATCGTGGTTCAGCACCGGGTTGATCAACACCGTGTTCCAGTAATGAACACCGGTTGAAACGCACAGATTACTTATTGCTTGCGGATCGTCGGCTTCCAGCACATACCAGAGCCGATGACCGACCGGAAACGACCAGCCATCAATAACGCGGATCCCGTGGTCGGCCGCGGCTTCACGCAGTCTCAGCAGCAGCCCGGCGTATTTCTCATTACGTCCTCGCTCCGACGCAATGCAGGTCTCGGGGCCGTGTGTGAGTTCGACCATGAACAACATTTGAGCAACCCTCTCCTCGCGACTATCGAACAAATCGAACCCGGTTATCGTTCTCTACTCCGTGATGGCCGTATCAAACTCGCCACCCGGCACCTGTTTTCGCTGTGGTGTTTCGCGTCTCTCGTTCCGATTCCGGTGTACGGGGCGTGCCACCGGTGCCTCTTGCTGGCACGTCCCTCACTCTTGTGGCTAACATGGAACCGGCGGCAGCCGCGACCATGACCGCTACGACGACAGCCACCGAAGGTCAGAACTCAGAACGCTACGCAGGCAGCTGTTGCGGTTTACCTGCGGATTCGGCCGCGGTCATTCGGGGCGCATTCCGTACAAGCAGGAATTCTGTGACTGTCTCCAGGGTGGTGAACTCGGATGAAACACTGGACATCAGCGCCTGTCGACCCATTGAAATCAGTTCCGCACAATCGAGGACATCGATGGCGGTTTTACGTGGAAGCATTTGCCCCGTCCGTCGAGAGCATTTCCAACAGTTCATTTATGGTGTGGTGCCGCTCCAGAGGGTGCCGCAAGGGAACTCCCTGCGTGACCTCGTAACGGTTTTCTCTTCCGGATTTCTCGATCGTGACAAATCCTTCGTCAACCAGTTCGTGGATGATCCGCAGCACCGCTCTTTCTGTAACACCGACAAGTTGCGCGATCTCACGAATTTTTAGTCCCGGCGTCTTCCAAATCGCGAGCAGCACGTGTGAATGGTTTGTCAGGAAGGTCCAGGTTGTCGGTGTGGCGATCAAGAGCGATTCCCATGCTGAGATTATCATGTAGTTGTATACATGTATTAGATTACATGTAAATAATAGCCTGTGTCAAGAGTCACGCCATCCAGACCAACCAGACCTCTCCCGATCCTGTTCAAACGGGGTTTCTCTTGCACGTTTCTGCCTTCGGAATAATGGGATGGGCCATTTGAGTACCACCCTGCCGGAACAGCGCTAGATCAATCGCGGCGGCCTGCGCGACGCTCAACGGTCGACATCCCAAAACACTATCCGTCGGCATCTGCCCACGCCGTTCAGGCTGCCAGCCTGCACCTGAGGCGGGATCTATCGCTTCACCCCGACGACCTCGACCTGGGTGAACGCGAAAAGCGCTCCCGGCCCCACGATCCAGTCGAGCCAGCCCCGGGAGATCTCAGACAAATCCCCCTCGCTGGCTATCCCGTACTCGACAGCCCTCCTGGCAAGGTCTGAGTGCAGAATTCGTTCAGCCCACTGCTCGCCCCACCATTTCAGGCCAGCTTCATCGGCGAACGACCATGTCGATGTCGTAACTAAGAGATCGGCAAAACCCGCATCGCCAAACCACTGTTTGAGACTGCGGCCTGCGTTGGCATCGCCACCATTTCGCTCGGCAACACGCCGATAAACATCCAGGAATAAACTCAGGCGCTCGTCCTCCGGCCATATTGCAGCCGTTCCCCAATCGACCTCCCGGGCTGCGCAAATTCCACCCGGCTTCAGTATGCGTTTGGCCTCTTCAAGCGCACGAACAGGCTCCGAAAGGTGTTGTAAGACCTGGTGCGCGTATGCGGCGTCAAAACTCTCCTCCGGGTACCCGGTCTGGTAGATGCTTTTGACCTCGAACCTCGCGTTGGAGAGATTCCTGGCGATGGCTGTCGACCGGGCCTGGTCAATAACGATTTCTGAACTGTCGATGCCAACAACCGACCCGCCTGGCAAAAGATGCTCCGCGAGATCGACCGTAATCGTCCCCGGGCCGCAACCGAAGTCGAGCAACCGCATTGGCGACTTGAGTCTAGGCAGCACAAATACCGCCGACTCGCTGGCCCGGCGAACCGAATGCGCCGAAACAACCGACCGATGGTGGCCGTGCGTGTATTTTTCGGAGTTGTTTGTTGATCCGGTCATGTTCAGATCTGCCAGGGACTATCGGTCCAGCGTCGGGCGCCTACCGACTCGCCAGTGCCATCATCACCATGTTTACGTCGACAACCCACGGTCCATCCATGCTCAGTTGGGCGTGGACTTTCTTGTCCGGCAGGAGTTCAACCTCCCGTTCACCGTCAAGAGCGATGGTTCCGGGGTGCAGGTCGATCCCGATCTTTTCGCCGGGAGCGATCTTCCGCCAGTCCATGATCTTGACCTCGGAAATCGTGCCCGGTGCAATCGGCGCAGACACCGTGACAGCATTCTGGCCCGGTTCGCCATCAAAACGAATGTAGAGGCCGCACTCCTCGTCGATCGCTACCGGGACGAGTCGGGCACCAATCGACGACAGTCCGATGCTGGCCGGTTCAGCTCGGGTCAGAATCATGGCGTGAAGCGTGCTGGTGTCCCACACCGCCCGTGCGCCGACGAACATCTGTGTGGATACAGCAGCGTCGACTAACGCGTCGTCGCTGCGTTCGCCGTCTACGTAGATATCGACTCGTTTCGAGCGGCGGCACGATTCGTCTCGCCGCAATGCCCCCGTCGCCACGGACCCGGCCGCAATACCGGCCAGGGTGCCCTCAACATTTGCAGGGAACACGTTGTTGGTACCGGTGGAGATCGCAACAAGCGGCACGTCGCCGCAGCCCTTTGCCACCACCCGGTTAGTGCCGTCGCCACCGAGCGTCACGATACAGTCCGCACCCTGCGCAGCCATCGCTCTCGCAGCATTCGTCGAGGCGCCCTGGTGGTCGGCGACCGGCATCTCGACATAATCGAGTTCTACCTTGCCTTCGACGTCATGGGCTGCCGGACGTGCCAGGCCCGAATGATCGGGCATGATCAGTATGCGATCGACACCGGTTGAAACTATCCCGGCGAACACTCGCCGCAGGATATTCGCCTTCTCCTGGTTTGAAACGACCCTGCCGTGCGCCACCAGCCGACGGATGTCCTTTCCGGCAGCAGGATTGGCAATGATTCCGACAGTGCTCATCGGGCGCGACACAGGTGGGCAGTGTAAGGCAATTACGCTCGGGCCTTCATCCACCCGGGGTCAGCCAGGTATTTGGCGATCAGCCGCAAGAACTCCGAGGCCGGTGCGCCGTCCCAAGCCCTGTGATCAAACGCCAGGTTCAGATGGCCGATAGAACGGACTACCACCTCGCCGCCGACCACCGCGGGTCGTTCTTCGACACGTCCCACGCCAAGAATTCCAATCTCTGGCGGATTCAACAACGGGTTGAATATCTCGATATCGTACGAGCTGAGATTGGTAATCGAGAACGTGCTGTTAGTCATCTCGCCAATCGAAAGTTCGTTCGCCTTCGCCTTGCGTGCTAGTTCTCTCACGTCCTGGGCGATTTCCAGCAGCGATTTCTTATCGGCGTTCTTTATCACCGGGACGAGAAGCCCTTCGGGGATCGCCATTGCGATGCCGACGTGAACCTCATCGAGGATCCTCACTTCGTCACCGATCAGGTGGGCATTCGCAACGGGTGTTTCCTTCAGTGCCCTCGCTACCGCAGCGATAACAAGGTCCTGGTACTGCGGGCGCAATTTGTGCTGACGCCAATCACCGACAAGCTCACGCTGGAACGATATCGAGCTGGTCAGATCAACACTGGTCGAAAGCGTCACGCTCGGAATGGCAGCACTCTCGGTCATTCGCCGGGCGATCGTCCCGCGCAGACCAGAAAGCCTGACCACTTGTTTTACCGGGATAGTCGACACGGGCAGCGGTGCCGCAGTCGGCGCGGCTGCCGTTGCAACCGGACCGGATGCCGCGGCCCGAACGTCGTCTTCGGTTACACGTCCACTCGGTCCTGAACCAACCACCGCACTGAGGTCAACTCCCATTTCGCTCGCAAGACGGCGCGCCCTGGGCGTAACGATTTGCTTACTACCAGACGGAGCAGCCGACGCCGCTGCAGCAGGACGCTTTACAGGGATGACGGGCGCCGGTGTCGAGGCCGATCCACCAACGATAGCTGCACCAGGAAGAACGGATTCGGATTCACCGGCTTCGAGTACGTATCCCAGGATGGTCCCGACGTCGACTATCCGTCCCTCTTCGATGTCAATTCGACCCAGGGTGCCGTTGGCAGTGGCCTCGACTTCGGCATTGACTTTCGCAGATTCGATCTCGACAAGCAGATCGCCCCTGGCGACAGGATCACCGACACGCTTGAGCCACTTGACGACTTCGCCGTCATTCATCCCCATACCCCACTGGGGCAGGATGATTGGTGCAGACATATGTTCCGTTCTCGTGCCGATTTGCGGACGCAAAGCAGACCGGCAACCCCCGCCAGTTAAGTCGAATTTTCCGACACACGGGGCCTGATGATCGAGTCAAAGAACGCAGCGTCGGCGGCTATCTTAGCGCAGATGCACCCGAATTCGACGGACTGCCTGTCGCTTTTTTTACGCGCCAGGACTTAGCGAGTGGCAAGTGCCCCGCTAAGTTGATGAGAACTGCCGCCTCCAGATGTTATGGCGATCCCAATCCGGTCGCCCGACTCTCCTGCGTCCCACCTGCTCAAAACAATGTAGCCACCCGGTCCCTGCCAGGCCTCAAGCACCCCTGGCAGGCCGCTGCTCCGAGAAGAATAGGCCTGGTTCGCTGCCATCGTGCTCGAGAGCTCGACGATGAACTCCCGTGCGTCGGCATCGGTGTCCCACGCGATCACAACGCCCAGCGCAAACCCGCCCGATCCGTCTTCAAAAACTGCGTAGGTGTCACCACCCCAGCCCGCAGCCGCCGGTCCTGCCGATACGCTGCCCAACGCCTCAAGCCACGTCTTCAGAAAAAACTCACCGAGAACACTTTCGGCCTGAACGGTCCAATCGCTGCCCATCGCATCGTCCAGGATGTCCAGTTCGACTGGCGACTCCATTTCGAAATACTTATCCGGGTGAAGAATCTGCTCGGTGCTCTGTGGCAGTTTTTGAAAAGCGCTGTCGACCGCCCCGAATCCTCCCGACCTGACCAGCGCGGACACGAATGCCGCGCCCTCCACGTACGGAAATTCGACTGCACGCTGCAGAAAGTAGGGCGATTCTGGAAGTTCGGACTGCGCGGCAAGCGCCGACTCGAGTAACGCGCTCAATTCGAGAAAATCGAAGTTGGCGGACATGTACTGCGTCTGAACAGTCGTCGCGTCCCCTTCGATCAGGGCAGAGATTGCAATCAACATGTCGTTGCCGACCGCCCGATCTTCAACCGCTTCAAGATCGAACCTGGCATCCTGAAGCCTGTGAACATACTCATGGGCGTAGGTAAGTTGGGCCTCGCCGTCGATCGAATCGACGCCTGACCTATCGTCGCCTAACACGAAGAACTGCTCTTTTTCAGGGTCGTAAAGACCCAGCACCTGTCCACCCAGGTGTTCCCCGTACATCACTACCAGATCGGCGTCCTGCTCGATGACGCCCAGCAGCTTCAGCAACGCCTGCTCGTGCTCGATCTCGTCTATCACCTCCGGGTCTCCCAGTGTTTCGGCGAGACGTGCCCGCATGCCAGCCCGGTCGACGAACTTGTGTTCGACCGGTGGAGGCATCTCGATCTCGCGAAGTCGCTCGATTTCTCGTTCGATCGAAGCCAGTAGTTCGGCGACCGCCACAGCGGCGTCTACCGGCGTGGAATTCGGCGTGGAAACTGGCGTGGACGAAGGAACCAGTGTCGTTGTGGGCGTCGGTACTGCGGCGGTCGGGGTCGGTTCGAGTTTCTCCTCACCTGAACACCCTGCGAGCACGAAAATGACGACTATCAGCGACGCGAAAAACGTCCTGGAGTTCAGTTGACGGGGCCAGTGGCTCGTCAAGGAGCCACCCTGGGTGGAAGCAGCGCGTCGGCCAGTTCGGTGAAGTTGGTCACAGTGACGTCTGGTTCGTACAGAGCGTTGGTATCCTCGAACGGCAGGTCGTATCGATTAACATACGCACCACGGAACCCGCAGGTCCTTGCTCCCATAACGTCGAACGAGTTTGCCGACACCATGATTAGCTCACCCGGCTCAACGCCCAGGTTCCTTGCAGCACGGCGATAAACACCTGGTTTAGGCTTGAAGTAACCGGCCTCCTCGACCGAGATCACGCCGTCAAAGTCGTACTTGATCCGGTTCTTCACCAGGTGTTCCAGGAACCACGGGTTCCCGTTTGAAAGTGCCACAAGTTTGTAACGTGTTCTCAACCGGTCGAGAGCAGCGACGCATTCGGGGAACGGTGAGAGTTCCTGCCAGCCAGACATAAAGGTTTCAACCTGCCGGGCGCTCGGGTCGAGCTTGTTGGCACGCGCAACGTACACAAACGCCTTCTGAACGGTTTCGAGATAGCCGGAGTGGCCGAGTTCGACCAGCGTGTCCTGGTACTGCTCAATCCGCTGGCGGTACCGCAGTTGACGCCACATAGCCGCAGGTTCCAGATCAGACCCGCGCCCATCCAAGAATACCTTCAAATGCGGCGTCAACGATCCCCCGAGATCGAGAACCGTTCCGAACAGGTCGAACGTGAGCGCCTTGCAGTTCTCAAAAACAGGATTCAATGCAGTCTCCGGGTCAGGCACGGCCAGTTATATAGCGTTTGTGTCTCTAGCGTAACGCGATAGCAATAACGTCGCGTCTCTCCGCCTACGGTCCCAACGGCCTGATTTCCGGCCCTGGGCGGGTCGGGCAACTCGATTTCGTGATTCCCGCCAGTCTGGCGCAACGAAGAGAACAAGGATTTGCCTTGTTGCCAGTAACCACGGAAGCTGCGGGCCTAGTGCTTACACGTCGAGCGTGCGCTTCACGGCGGCGATGATCTTCTCGGGAGTCGGGTACACAAGCTTCTCAAGAGCAGGTGTGTACGGGATGTGAACCTGTTCCGAAGCGACCTTCTGAATTGGTGCCTGTAGCGACCAGAAGCCCTCTTCGGCAACAATCGAAGCAATCTCGGACGCCGCACTGCAAACCTTGTGGGCAGGGTCCGCAATCACGAGCCGACCCGTCTTCTCCACCGACTCCAGCACTGTCTGTTTGTCGAATGGCACCAGCGTACGAGGATCAATCACCTCAACGGAGATCCCCTCCTGCGCCAGCTGGTCAGCCGCGGTCAGGGCGAGGTTTACCGATGCCGCGATACCCACAATCGTACAGTCGGTGCCTTCTCGCACGATCTTGGCCTCGCCAAACGGGACTATCAACTCACCCTGCGGCAGGTCTTCATTGTCGGGCACCTCCCCGCGCATTCCAAAAATCGTCCCGTCCTCGAACACGATGGTCGGATCATTGTCTCGGACGGCAGATTTCAGCAGGCCTTTCATATCAGCCGGATTTGAAGGAACGACAATCTTGAGCCCGGGCATGTTCATAAACATTGGATAAGAACGGTCCGAGTGGTGGGCGGCCGAACCACCGCCGTAGAACATCGTCGCCCTGTAGACCACTGGTAGAGTCGCCTGGCCGCCAAACATGTACCGCATCTTTGCGGCCTGGCTGATCAACTGGTCCATTCCAACCCACATGAAACTGGTCAGTGTTTCGACGATCGGCCGCATGCCCACAAGCGATGCACCTACTGCCGCTCCGAAGAATCCGTTTTCAGAAAGGGGGGTGTCAAGCACCCGTTTTTCGCCGAATTCACTGAGAAGATTGGCGGTGGCTCCGTACACGGCCCTCCGTATGTCTTCCCCCATGATGAACACGTTCTCATCGCGTCTCATCTCTTCGGCGATTGCCTGGTTGATTGCTTCGATAAATACGGTCTGGGTCATTTTGCGTGATTACCTGTGATACGGAGGAACTCTCTGGGCCTGTCGAAAAGCACCGGGTTTACGGGAACGGGATCGGGTCTGCCCACATGTCTTCGAACAGCGCCGACGGCTCCGGGAACGGACTGTTGCGAGCGTAGTCGGTAGCCCTCTCGACCTCTGCCTGCGTCTCGGCATTAATCGCGTCGCACTCGTCTCGTGTCGCGATTTCTTGCGATATCAGCGTTTTCTCAAGGATGTCTATCGGGTCGCGCTTGCGCCAGGAGTCGATCTCTTCCTGTGTCCGGTACTCACCTCTGCGGACACGGCCCAGGCCCAGGGAATGCTCCTCGTACCGGTAGGTGAGACCCTCGATCAGCGTCGGACCTTCACCGGCCCTCGCCCGTTTCACCGCCGCGACCGTCGCCTCGTACATGGCAATGACATCCTGCCCGTCAATGAGCATTCCCGGCATGTTGTAGGCCGAGGCGCGGTCGGAAACGTGCTCGACGGCCACAGTGTCTGCGTACGAAGTGGTTACGGCGTACTGGTTGTTTTCGCAAACGAATATCACCGGCAGTTTCCATATCGACGCCAGATTCATCGACTCGTGGAGCGCCCCCTGGTTCGAGGCGCCATCACCGAAGAACGCAAGCGACACGAATTTTTCGCCCTTGATATTCGCCGCAAGCGCAGCGCCAACTGCGACGGGCACTGACGATCCGAGAATCCCCGATTCGCCAAGAATGCCGATCGAGTAGTCGGCAAGGTGCATCGATCCGCCCTTGCCTTTGCAGTAACCGTCGACCCGTCCGTAAAGTTCGGCCATTGCCTTGTCGACACGGCCGCCTTTGGCAATTGGGTGCCCGTGCGATCTATGGTTACCGGCGATGTAGTCGGTGTCTTCTAGCGCAGCACATGCGCCAACCGCCACAGCCTCTTCTCCGATATACGGGTGAGCTGCGCCGGTAAATTCGCCCGCCGCGTGGACCTCCATCACTTTCAATTCGAAATTTCGAATCATCCACATGCGTCGGAGCATCAACAGTAATAGATCGCGATCGATATCCACTTTTTACCTCTTGAGATGTGCTCGGCGGGTGCCATGGCGTTCGACCAGCAAGCACTTCGCACTCATTACTCACAAAATCCGGGGAAACAACAACGTCGGGGGAACAATCAGTCCGCAATCGACCCCACCGGACCTGCGGGATTATAGACCCGGTAGTAGGCCCGCGGTGGCTGGTCGGCAATCGCTTCGCTCACACAGCAACCGCATATGCGACAACCGAAACGCCAGCAATGTTAAGGGCGGTTGCGACCACATATCAGGCGATAAACGACGGCTTCGAAGTCTTGTGCCTGTACCTTCGCATCGCCCAGATCCCCGCAGGCCAGCCGCCCATCATGGCCCAAACCAGTAGCGTTTCTTCTCGAATACGCCGTTGACTCCTGGCCGCACGCCTCTTGTCCCACCAGATCGCCAGTGCCGATACGGTATTCACTGTCACCAGGACAGTTGCCAGCAAAAACGCGAGCTGTTCGGTCGAAATTTCTAACACGCCTTCCGTACATTCGGAGATCCCTGCACAGGCCGTCGATATCGGCGCCGGATTCCAACCATAAGACAAACGCGACTCAAACTGGGTTCAATCTGAGCGGCGACCCGTTGAAAATGCTAGAATTGATTCCTGTTTACACGTGCTGTAGACACTGGCGGATCAAGTTCATCCGATCCCCGTTTCTCAAGCTCCCGCACACGCACATCAAAAGCTCGACCTGTGCCTGTCGTGCAGCTTCAATTCGGGTGGTTTTCGGGCGATATCCGCACGACGAACCACACTGCAAGGACCACGAATGGTAAAGCGAAAAAACGGCAGTTCGGACGCCACCGCTGGCTCAGAAAAGTACGACGCAGATGACATCACAGTTATGGAAGGCCTCGAGGCAGTCCGTAAACGTCCGGGAATGTATATCGGTACCACGGGTGTCGAAGGCGTCTTCCACCTTATTCGAGAGATCGTGGATAACAGCGTCGACGAAGCGATGGCCGGATTCGCGAGTCGAATAGACATCACCATTCACAAAGATGGATCTGTGACCGTCGTTGACGACGGCAGGGGCATACCCGTCGACAAACACCAGAAAACGGGTCTGTCGGCACTCGAGACCGTAATGACCACCCTTCACGCCGGAGGAAAATTCGGCGGCAAGGGATACCAGGTGTCGGGAGGGCTTCATGGAGTCGGGGCCTCCGTGGTAAATGCGCTCTCTTCCTGGACAGAGGTTGAAGTACGCCGCAACCAGACGGTGAGTGCTCAGCGCTACGAACGCGGTAAGACCATGGGCGAAATGCAAGTCCGCGCTCAGACCGGAGATGACTTGAGTGGTACCGGTACCCGTGTTTCGTGGATGCCCGATTCCACCATCTTCCCGGAGATTGGATACGACTGGGACACCATAGCCACCCGGCTCAGAGAGATGGCATACCTGAACCAGGGGCTAACCATTCATCTACGCTCCGAATGGCACAGCGATCTCTGGCCGTTCAATGATGTGACCTACATGTTCGATGGCGGTGTCCGGAGCTTTGTGCGAACGCTAAACAAGCGACGCGGGGCGGTTCACCCGAACGTGATGTACGCCCAGGAAACTCTTGACGATGTTGTCGTCGAGGTCGCACTCCAGTACAACGAATCGTTCATCGAAAACTGCCTCTCATTCGCCAACGTGATCCGCACTGGCGACGGCGGTTCCCACGTGACCGGTTTCCGATCGGCGTTGACCCGCGTCCTGAACGACTACGCCCGTAAGCACAACATGTTCGGAAACGGTAAAGACGACATCAAGGGCCTGTCCGGTGAAGACGTGCGAGAAGGCCTGATGGCCGTGATCAGCGTGAAGGTGAAGGATCCACAGTTCGAAGGTCAGACCAAGGGTCGCCTGGGCAATCCCGAAGTCAAGGGAGCCGTCGAGCAGATAGTTGGTCGTCACCTCGCCGAATTCCTTGAAGACAACCCGGGTGACGGCACACAGATAATCCACAAATCGACTACGGCAGCACGTGCCCGTGAGGCTGCGAAGAAGGCGCGCGACCTCGTCATACGCAAGAACGCCATGGACGGTGGATCGCTGCCGGGCAAACTCGCCGACTGCACCGAGAAGGACCCCGCCGGATCCGAAATCTACATCGTTGAGGGCGAGTCCGCTGGCGGATCGGCCAAGCAGGGTCGAGATCGCCAGTTCCAGGCCATCCTGCCGCTACGTGGCAAGATCCTCAACGTCGAGAAGGCACGGCCGGAAAGAATGCTTGCGCACGAGGAAATTGCGGCATTGATTACCGCTCTTGGCGCAGGACTCGGCGAGGACTACGACGAAGAGAAACTGCGCTATCACCGCGTAATCATCATGACCGATGCAGACGTCGATGGCGCCCACATCCGCACGCTCCTGCTTACGTTCTTCTTCCGCAACATGCCGCAACTCATCGGTAACGGGCATCTCTACATCGCACAACCACCGCTGTACCGTGCGTCAAAGGGTCGGTCGGCAAGCTGGCTGTATTCCGACGCCGAGCTCGACGAGTGGGCCGCCGAACGCATGTACGGCTCGATAGTCATAACGTCGGAATCTGACGCTGCGCTCGAACTCAAGACCACTAAAATCGGCCGGGTGCTCACGCCCCTTCGCGACTACGCCGCTTCGTTAGAAGTTGCGAACGTCCTGAGAATCCCCGAAGGAGTGGTCGAGAAGCTGGCGAAAGATCCGGCCTACCAGATGCTCGACTTCCGGCCGCCGCGTCGCACGGAACCAGAGCGGCCGATCGAGATTGCACAACCGTCGTTGTTCGATACTGAACCCGGTGACTCAGAGTCAGACGAATTCGCTGAGATCGAACCAGAAGATTTCGAACCTGAGATCGTCCCTGATCGAACTTACGACATCGATGGATACACGTTGACAAAGGATATCTACCAGAATCCTGCCATCAAGCGTCTTCGATCGCTCTACCCGACGGTCAGGCAGGTCATTGACGCCGGTACGCTCACCGTTTCGAAGGGTGGGAACGTTATCGCTACGTCCGTTGCCTGGAAGGACCTCCCCGAAACACTGGACGCCAACTCCGACCGATCAGGGGTGAATGTCCAGCGCTACAAGGGTCTTGGTGAGATGAACCCTGATCAGTTGTGGGAGACCACGATGGATCCGGGCCAACGGGTTATGCTCCGTGTCACCGCAGACGACGGCATGGCGGCGGACGACATGTTCAGGACCCTGATGGGCGACGATGTCGAGCCAAGACGAAACTTCATCCGGGCCAACGCCCTGGAAGTCAAAAATCTCGACGTGTAGCCGCTTGTTCTCCCCGGGACTGGAAGGGATTTGAATCGCGCCTCGGGCCAGAATCCCTACTCATCCGGTCCGGGGAAGATCGAGAGGGTGAGATGCAAGAATCCCGAACACGACTGTCCGCCCTGTCTCAGACGGGTGGACTGAGTGGGGTTGCAGGCCGGATGCCCTCAGGCATCCAGTGACAGATATCCGCCCAATGCCCGACCAGAGGCTAAAAGCCGCTTGGCTCCGCCACAAGCGCGTCTAAACGGCGACCGTAATCTTGCCTTCGGGTGTCGACTCCAGCAGCCGGAAGAACGGAATCCCACGACGATTTATCTCATCGCCCCCGCCCTGGTGTCGATCGAGTATCGTCATCACAAGCACAACCTCGCACCCAAAGGCCTCGATTGCATCAATAGCCGAAAGCAAACTGCCCCCGGTCGAGACCGCATCGTCGAACGCGGCGACCTTCATGCCGGGTTTCAAATTGCCTTCGATCTGTTTTCCGGCGCCGTGACCTTTGACCTCCGGGCGTACGAAGAACCCGGTCGTACTCCTGCCCTCTAGTCGTGCTCTTAGCGCCAGTGCTCCAACAGTTGGCACGGCGGCCACGGTCGGCCCACCGAACGCCTCGGCGCCTGAATCGTCTATTGCGGACTGGAACGCCTTTGAAATCAGGTCAGCACCTTCAGGATCCGTTGTCAGGATTCGCCCGTCGAAATAAAAACTGCTCTTCTGACCCGACGCGAGAGTGAAATCTCCGAATTTGAGCGCTTCGAGCTCAAGCGACCGCTCATAAAGGCGTTCGGCGATTTTCCTGAGATCAGATCCGTCCACTATTGCTGCTCCTGTTAGCCGTAAAAGCCATTCGTATTGATGTAGTCCTCAACCGAATCGGCGACCAGCCCACTGATCGACCCTGTCGACTGCAGCAACCCACGAATATCGGTCGCCGATACATCAACCATCGGCCCCTCAACATACATCGCCCCACGCGCCGGGTGGGTGTCGTCGAGCGTCTCGTTTTCAAACACCAGCCCCGGTCGACCAACCACCACGATCCGGGCCAGGGCACTGATTTCCTCCGCCCGCTTCCAGCGGTCCATCGCCAGTGCCGAATCCGCTCCTACGATCAGGTACAACTCGACGGTCTCACCGAGTCGGCCTCGCAGGTCGACCAGGGTGTCAGCCGTGAAAGTCGATCCGCCACGCACGATGTCCACATCAGACGTCTCAAACCCCGGTATGTTCTCGACCGCCAGTTCGACCATCCTCAGGCGGTCCCTGGCCGATGCCTGCGGTGGATTTGCACGCAGCCACTGGTCGGCGGCGACCACGAAAAGTACTTTCTCAAGATCGAGTTCACTGCGAACGGCATCGGCGATTGCCAGATGGCCGTTGTGTACGGGGTCAAAAGTACCGCCGAACACTCCGACTCGACGCTTGATCCTCGAACCTGGCATCAGTCCCAGTCAAATTCCCAGTCGCCAACCACGACTGTATCGCCAGTCTCAATCCCGGCATCACGCAGGGCCTTGGTGACCTTCAGTTGCTCCAGACGACGGTGAAATTGAACCCTCGCTTCCCATGTTTCGAGGTTGCTGCCCCTGGCGAGCCTTACCGCTTTCTGGTGCACGATTCTGAGAACTCCGCCGGCTTCTCGTTTTACGACATCCGTCGATACACGCGGCTTCGGTCGAAGTACCGGTATCTCCTCGTCAGTCTCCAGCACAGCACCCAGTTCAAGTTCCTGGTTAGCCGACTGAAGCATGTGGAACATCGTCTGCTTCAGCTGGTCCAATCCCTCGTGTGTAGCGGCCGACACGAAAAACGTTTCTGAGTGCAGACCTTTGACGCCCTTGAGATTTTCCTTGATTTCGTCCAGTAGCACCGAAACGTCTTCGAGATCAAGTTTGTTGACCACCAGTATCTGGGGCCGCCTGGCAAGCCCGGGGTCGAACTGGGTGATCTCGTTGTTGATCGTTTCGATTCGGCCGACAATATCGTCCTCGCTACCGTCGACCACGTGAACAAGCACGCGTGTCCGCTGGACATGCTTCAAGAACTCGTCGCCCAGCCCCACACCCTGGTGGGCACCCTCGATCAACCCAGGAATATCGACGGCTACGAAAGCCTGTGGTCCGTGCTCAACAACACCAAGAACGGGCTCCAACGTGGTGAATGGATAGTCGGCCACTTTGGGCCGAGCTGCACTGATAGCGGTCAGGATGCTCGACTTGCCGGCGTTCGGCATTCCTATCAGTCCGATATCAGCCAGCAACTTCAGGTTCAGTCTGACGCGACGTATTTCGCCCAGTTCACCGGCTTCGGCGAGCAACGGTTCCTGGTGCGACGCACTTACAAAGTGAGTGTTGCCCCAGCCACCACGACCACCCTCGGCAACGATCATCCGTTGTCCCGACCGGGTGAGGTCGCCGATCAGCTCGATATCTTCTCCGTCTTCCCAGATCCAAACCTCTGTCCCAATTGGAACATTCACTTCCACAGACTCACCGTTTGCGCCGCGTCTGTTGTGGCCGTCGCCGGGTCCACCGTTTTTTGCCATAAAGTGCGGTTGCCAGTGAAACTTCGTCAGAGTGTTAATTGACGAGTCGGCAACAAGGACTATATCGCCGCCACGGCCGCCATCGCCACCTCCGGGACCTCCGCGGGGCAACATCGCCTCTCGTATGAAAGACACAATCCCGTGGCCGCCGTTGCCGGCGCGCACTTCTATTACTGCGGAATCAAGCATGTGTATAACTTGATCAACAAATATCTACTGATAGTTAATTGATTTATCAGTAACCACTGTTGATAAGTGAATAACCCTCTTGAACTGAGTATAAGGCGGTTGTTGAGTAGTAGTTAGCAATTGGGGTTTCACTGTCTGAACTGGAGGTGTATGCCGGGTGGCCTGTGGAATGTTTTGAATGTGACGTTCTACACGAGTTTTCACACCAAAAGTTATCCCGGACTAAGTAGAGATTACCGGCAACGATATAGCCACGCTGTTCACCGTTTGGATACGTCAGCCAACAGAATCGCAGCAGTCATCCACAGCCAGTGGCTGGCAAGTGCTCAGAGAATCTCCATGTCGCCAGGCGAGTGGCCAAGCTTTGTGAGCATCAACGCTACCGCGCTCCGGTGCTGCGTGCCATGATTTATCACGTGTAGCAGCATCTCCCAGAGAACCCGACGATTGCTCGTACCGTCAGGAAATGCCCGTTCGTAAGACCGAACTAAGTCGGAGTCGCTCACGAGCGACTGGACGCATTTTTCGGCCGCCGAGCTGACCGAAACAGCGAAGGCTCTCAGGCTGCCGATATCCGGAAAGTCTCGTGGTGAGCTCTCTTGAATAGTGGGGACGATTCGATCGCGGGCGTAGTTGAACCAGGCAAAGTGGATGTCGATCACGTCGAACATGTGGAAGAGGGTGTCTCGAATCGAAGGCTGCCCTTCCACGATCACCGACGTGAACTGCTCATCTGATATACGCCCGGCTACGTCGAGGATGCGATCGTTTGATTCGCGCTGATAGACGTGGAGCCGGTTGATTGCTTCGAGAAATGCCGTAGATGCCGTCACGGCCAACTCACCTTCCGTTAGGAACTAACACCGACGCTGGCTTCTTGCGAACCCTGGTTAGCCGGTCGAGACCGAAGCCCTGCGCGCTCTGTTGATGATGTCTCGCACTGCCGACAGGTGTCTTCGTGTTTCTGCGTCGATCTCGAGTAGCTGTTCAAACCGCCTCTGGGCATAGAGGACCGTCGAGTGATCTTTGCCCCCTAAAGCCTGGCCGACGCGTGTCGACGTAAGGTGGGACTCTTCTCGAAGCATGTACATCGCCATTCTGCGTGCCTCGGCAGTGGCCCTGTCACGACGTTTTCCCGTGATCCTTTCGACAGCCACTCCTGAAAACTCGGAAATCGCTGACAGCACCTCGCCTATTGATGCCACGTCTTTAGGCGTTTGTGAAAGAAGGCTTCTCAATGCCTTTTCGGCGAGATCGTTTGTAACAGGGCTGCCTACAAGCTGGGAGTAGGCGATCACACGGTTAAGCGCACCCTCCAACTCCCGGACGTTCTGATGGGCACGCTGTGCAATCTTATCGAGCACAGTCGGATCGAGATCGGGCGCCTTGCTCTGGAGAATCGCGTAGCGTGACTCGTAGTCCGGTGGCTGCAAGTCAACCTCGAGACCACCGGCCAGGCGTGATTGGATTCGCTCCTGCAGCAGGCTCTTGCTGGCGGGATCGTCGCCGGTCACAACAATCTGTTTGCCAGCCATGTGAAGATCGTTGAACGTGTGGAAAAACCCCTCTTGCGTTTGAGGTTTCGATGAAATGAACTGGATATCGTCGATAAGCAACGCGTCTGCACTGCGATATCTCTCTCGAAATCGGTCGGTGGAGCCATCACGGATCGCGGTGATGTACTCGTTGGTAAAGCGTTCGCTACTGACGCACATAACCTTCGATCCACGCTCGCTCAACACGTGACCGATCGCGTGGAGCAAATGAGTCTTGCCGAGTCCGACATCCGAATAGATATAGAGCGGGTTGTAGACGTTGCCGGGAGCCTCTGCGACCTTGGCTGCGGCAGCCTGGGCAAGTCGGTTCGACGGCCCGACAACGAAACTGCGGAAGTTGAAGGATGGCTTGAGTGCGTACGCCTTCGAATACTCGATTTCCCCGGACGCAGAAGCACTGTCTTCGGTTTTCGACAGACTCGCCGAAGCACCACTTACCGGAGGCGAGTCCGACTGCTCGTCGGCATCGGAATCCCGGCGCCTGAACCCATTCGAGCCGGCAACCTGAAACTCAACATTTAACTTGCGTCCGGCGACGCGCGACACGGTACGGTGGATCGTTCCCGACAACCTCTTGTCAAGCATTTCTGCTGCGAAAGGACTGGGTGTGGAAATCGAGAGGGTGTCGTCGGTCAAGCCAACAGCGAAAGTGGGTTTTAACCACGTTTCGTAGTTGGGTCTTGGAATTTCCAATTGTAGTTGCCCCAGCGCTGCAGACCAGATTTGCCGTGCGTTATCCGTTGCTGAACCCTCACTAAAATTGGGCGCAAATCGCCCTGAACCGGCCTACCGGTTTCGGAAAATTTCAATCTGATATTTGGATCACGTGGGTCGGCGATTTCGGCGACTGCACGCCGCCTATGGTGGTGCCGACCTGGGGCTAACGG
The DNA here is from genome assembly GCA_027623655.1 of Chloroflexota bacterium. Lineage (GTDB taxonomy): Bacteria > Chloroflexota > Dehalococcoidia > Lucifugimonadales > Lucifugimonadaceae > Lucifugimonas. Next base: position 5,171 of record JAQBVG010000021.1, on the reverse strand, counting down.
TAACATGTCATGGGCTGGGGAGTGCAACCCCTCGACATGGCCAATCAACCCCTTTTCCGGGCTAATTTCCCAGCTTTTATTGTGACTTCATTCACGACCCAGTTCGATGAGTCGAAACCGTCCTTGAAAACTCTGGCAGTGCTCTCCCGACCGCGCGGGCGCTTTTGGCGCGCCGGGGCCGGCGCGGCGCAATAATATGACGACATGCGCATTATTTTCTTCGGCTCGCCCGGTGAGTCGGCCGATTCGCTAAGGGCACTGATCGCCTCAGGCCACGACATCGTGGCCGTCTACAGCCAGCCAGACAGGACGGCTGGTCGGGGTCGCACCAAAACACCCACACCGGTGAAGGTATTTGCCGGGGAACACGACTTTCCGATCTTCACACCCGACAGTCTCCGCGACAACGCGGTCGAGCGTGACCGGATGTCCGCTGCCAGGCCGGATGTTTTTGTCGTCGTGGCTTACGGGCGAATTCTGCCAGTCGACATACTTCAGATCCCACCGATGGGAGTGGTGAACGTACACCCGTCGCTCCTGCCAAAATATCGTGGCCCAAGCCCGGTCGTGTCGGCGATCCTCGACGGTCAGTCGGTCACCGGTGTAACGATCATGCTGCTCGACCGCGGCATGGACACAGGGCCAATACTCGCACAGTCCCCACCCGTGCAGATGACGGGTCGAGAGCGTGGCGCAGCCCTGCAGGCGCAACTCTTCAAAGCAGGCACTGCGATGCTGCCTGCAGTACTGCAGGGTCTAGAGGACGGAACGGTAATACCGACTCCCCAGGACGATACAGTGGCGACGACGACCAGGCTGCTGAAGCGTTCGGACGGCGAAATCGACTGGTCGCAAGCGGCCGAACATATCGACCGTATGGTCCGCGCTTACGATCCCTGGCCGGGCGCATTCACACTGTTGAACGGCAAAGGCCTGAAAATACTCGAAGCCTGCCCCGCGACCTCGACACCAGAAGGGTCGTCACCCGGAGTTTTATCGGCGAGTGGCACCGGGATTGGTGTAAGCACCGGAAACGGATCGCTCTCCGTCACACGCCTCCAGCTTGAGGGACGCCAGGCCGCGTCCGCCGCCGAGTTTCTTCGGGGTCACCCGGGGGTAGTCGGGACCGTTCTCGGGTAAGCAGTGCGATCCCCGATCGCCGATCCTGTCGCGCGGTTGCAGCATGAGCCGTGATCGTCCGTACTCTAAGCCGATTCGATCACCTGGAAAACGCGGTGTGCGAGATGGCTACGGACGAACTCGACGTTCGCATTCCAGTAGTCGCTGCCGTAAAACTTCGCCTCGGCCGTAGCAATGTTTTCGACTGAATCACCGTACGAACGAATCCAGATGAACTGTGTACGCTCCTGGTTCACCCACGTGCTCTCAACTTTGATTCCCGCCTCTTCCATGTGAGGAATAAGCTCCTGAAAAGTCTTGAGCCAGCTGTCGAGCATCCCCTTGTTGATCGTATAGGTCCGAAGGTGGGCGACGGTCATGTCAGATAGAACTCCCGCGAAACGCGACGTATTGATGAAAGTCTGATGTTACCTGCCGACCGCTCTCAGCCGGGCGCTCGAAGAGGTAAATAATCGCTCGATAGCCGACAATGGCCCTGAAAAAGACGCTGCGACTGGCCCGACCCTGAAGTAATCGCACCACCGGGGGGTCAACCCCTGCCGATCATTCCCATCAGCGCACGTTTGCCGCCCGGCCCCGACAGCTTCTTCATCATCTTCTGCATCTGCTTGAACTGGTTCAGCAGCTGGTTTACCTCTGCGGGTGAGGTTCCTGAACCATCGGCGATTCGCTTACGACGCGAACCGTTAATGATTGACGGCTCCATCCGCTCGATACTCGTCATCGAGTGAATGATCGCCTCGACCCGGGCCATACGCCGCTCGTCCAGGTCCTTCGGATTGAACTTGCCGCGCAGGCCGCCCATCCCGGGGATCATCCCGAGTATGTCTGTCATCGAACCCATTTTCTTGATCGTCTGGAACTGCTGGAGCATGTCATTCAGGTCAAACTGGTTTTTCCTGAACTTCCGTTCAAGAGCGAGTGCCTGCTCGGAATCGAACTGCGTTTCGGCCTTTTCGATAAGGGTCTCAACATCGCCCATCCCGAGAATTCGAGATGCGATCCTGTCAGGGTGGTAAACCTCGAACTGATCAGGTCGTTCGCCGATGCTGATGTACTTGATAGGAACGCCCGTCACGGACCGCATCGAGAGCGCCGCGCCACCGCGTGCGTCACCATCCATCTTCGTGAGCACCACGCCGGTGACACCGATCCGGTCGTTAAACTCGCTTCCCGATCGGACGGCGTCCTGACCCGTCATGGCATCGAGCACCAGGAGCGTTTCGACAGGCGAGGTGGCGTCACGGATCTCTTCGAGCTCGCCCATTAACTCGTCATCGATCGCAAGCCGGCCTGCCGTGTCGAGGATCAGGTAGTGAACATTTTCGTCAGCGGCCTTCTTTACCGCCGCTTTCGCGACCTTGACGGGCGTCGAACCTGACGGGTCCTCGGCATAAACGCTCAAATCGAGCTGCCTGCCGAGTTGTTGGAGCTGGTCGACGGCAGCAGGGCGTTGCAGGTCGCAGGCAGCCATCATCACCGAGTGTTTTTGCTTCCGGAGCAACAGGGCGAGCTTCGCCGCAAGAGTAGTCTTCCCGGCACCCTGGAGACCCACCAGCATGATCACGCTGGGCGGTCGATCTGCCCTCGCCAGCTCAACCGTCTCGCCACCGAGTATCCCGGCAAGTTCGCTCTGAACAATTCTTATGACCGATTGGCCCGGTGTCAGCGATGCGTAGACCTTTTCGCCATCGGCCCGGTCTTTGACCGATTTGACAAACGATCGTGCAACCTTGAAATCGACATCCGCCTCAAGCAACGCGAGCCGCACCTCGCGTAGCGCCGCGTCGATATCTTTTTCGGAAAGCTTGCCACTGCCGGTGAGCTTCCCGAACACACCGCCAAGTTTGTCGGATAGTGACTCAAACATGGTTCGAGTTTACATGGGCCAGGCAATTTTCACGCCGACAATCGCGCCACGAATCGGTCGTTTGGATTTGGCAGAAACCTACCTGGCGGTTTCTGTCAGCTCAGCAGCCACCGCCGTTTCGGGTGCGAACAGTGTTGCAATCGCCGTCGCTTCGGCGTCGTCAGCTTTGCCGCCGCCTGAGATGGAAGCAATGAGGAACCAGATCACCAACAGCAGAACGATTGCAAGGAGCACCAGGTACGCGGTAGTTTCGTGGCGCTTGCGAAACGAGAGGCTACTGCCCGCGACGATGTTCCGTCTCGGCGTGACTCCTCTCCGTTCATTATCCGGGCGCGGTTCCGCCATGTTTATCCCTGATCTGTGAATGGACCCGTGCGATACGGCTCAGCGTATTCCGCCACCGTTCCACCTGCGGTTGCCGAATCGAGGAGCGACAACCCTGCTTTTAGAACTGCCTTTTGCTTTTCGACATCGAATGGCGCCGACAGTGGCCGACCCATTGGGTGCGGAGTAAGCAGTACACGGGCAGGGTTCATAGCCAGCACACGGTCTCTGAATACCGTCGACATGATTATGACGCTCGGAATCCCGGCCTCCTCGAATGCCCGTGCGACGTGCCCGACCGACACGTGACATACCGGTCAGACCGGCACGAGTACGGCGCCCTGCGCGCCCGCCGACTTCACCCGCTGCGCCCATGCCGGTGCGGTCTGGCTACTCAACCGAAGCTGCGAGGCGAGCCCTACGAACGAAAACGCCGGGTTGACGAACTTACCGATTACACCGTCGTCTTCAAGTTCAAGCATCCGATCAACCGGGAACGACGTGTTCCGATCACTGACGGTGGCCCGTATGTCGAAGCCAGAGTGGCGCACACGAGTCCGACTTCGCGACGTAGTGACAGGTATTTCGGAAAGCACCGCATCCGCTTTGCCGAACTCTGACGACATCTTGACAGCATCGTCCTGTGTCAGATTGGCCAGTCCAAACGGCCTGGGGTCGTCGCCTTCGGCAAAGTGGCCGGTCGTCGTCAGCAGTGCGATCCTGCTTTGAGCCACCGGCCGATCGAGCGCAGCGAACGGCTTCGTGTCGTACTTGAAGTTGCCGACACCCGCGTAGGCCGCTGCCTGGGCGCGTACGATCGCTTCTGCTATCGGCTGAGCATCGCCGTTGTCGATCAGGTTCCCGGTCAGTTCCAGGAGTTTCTGGAGGAACTCGTCGGCCAACTGCTCGCTACCCGTTTTCAGCCACTTGAAAAATAGATCGGAGCGGGAGCCGTATGAAAACGACTTGCGAAACTCATCGAAGGATTCACCCGATGAGGAGGGCGTTGGTGGTATGTCACTGGTCGCCATGACGCCAGTTTACTATGCGGCCGGGGCACTGGTCCCGAAGTGTCGGCTACGCGATGTACCCGATCTCGCCATCAACCTCCAGCGCGACACCCGTCCTCGACTGGACATCGTCGAATGTCCACCCGGGCGCAACTTCTTTGAGCACCATCCGCTCACTGGCACGATCTATCGTTATCACCGCGATATCGGTAACGATTTCGTCGACACACCCCGGGGCGGTTAGAGGGAATGTGCACTCCTCGACGATCTTTGGGATGTCACCCTTCACATTGTGTTCCATCGCAATAATTACGCGCTTTGCGTTCGCGGCAAGGTCCATCGCCCCGCCAATACTGCCTATCCCTCGCTTTGGGATAATCCAGTTCGCCAGGTCTCCGGTCCGAGACACCTGCAGTGCCCCGAGCACCGTCACATCTATGTGACCGCCTCGAATCAGGCTGAACGACTCGACGGAATCGAAAAACGCCATGCCCGGTACCCATTTCGGAAAGCTTCCGCCAGCATCCATCAAGTTCGGATCACCTTCGCCCGGAGGAGACAACTCCTCGAATCCGAGCACTCCGTTCTCGGCGTGATAGCGCAACTCGACACCTTCCGGGAGAAAGTCGGCGCACATCGCCGGAATGCCGATCCCAAGGTTCACCGTTGACCCATCCACGAGATCGCGTGCCGCCCTCCGCGCAATAGCAGCCCGACTGAGTCGAGGGGCAGGATCGCCCTGGTTTTGCGTAAAGCTCACTTAGTAACTATCTCAAAATTGCGAGGCGGTAGTATCTCCTGAACCAGAGGAGCATACATGCGAGCTG
>JAQBVG010000151.1 GCA_027623655.1 Chloroflexota bacterium | reverse complement strand
ATGTTGAGTGAACACCGGGACAAACATGCAGCTCGACGTTTCTTGAGGCGTCTGCTCGATAGTGCTGGGTAGAAGCCACTTCGGATGACGACCGATAAACACCCGGCCTATACGAAGGCAATTCGATGGGTCGTCGGTCGCAAAGTAATTCATAGGCACAATCAGTATTTGAACAATCGAATGGAGCAGAATCATCGAGGAATCAAGCAACGGTATTACCCGATGCTCGGCTTCGCCAAATTCGAATCAGCGAGTCGATTCTGTACTGCATTCGACGAACTACGGAATTATTTGAGAACCAGTGCCGCAACTGGCGATCATGTTCCAGCGGACGTTCGAAGGAAGATTTTTACAGACAGGTGGTCGACTCTAATGACCGAATTGTCGGCTTAAATACAGAGACCGATCATGCAATCAGGTCGACCAGATCACTGAGTGAGCGCTGAGTTCTGACAGAACCGGTGTGGAGTGCGATCGAGTTGTCACGTCTCTTAATAAGATCCGGACGTCGCACACAGCTTGCTAAGGCGGCCTCATTTCTGGCAGAGGCGGAGGATGTTGCGTTGGAATCTGGTATGAAACCGGCAACCAAACCAATTCGAGATCTAGTGAAACAAATCGAAGGCGGCTTGAGAGGGCAACCACTATTTCCGGCTGGCCTAACGATCAGGGAAGTAGAGGTTTTGAGATTGGTCGCCAGAGGTCAAACCGATCGAGCAATTGCCGAAGAACTAACCGTCAGCGAAAACACCATTTATCACCACGTCAGAAACATTACCAGCAAGACTGGCGGCTCGAATAGAACCCAAGCAGCTGTATGGGCAGCCGTCAACGGATTAATCGAAAATACATAGATCAGAAAGATCGCGAATTTCCGCGGTGTGGATTGACGTTTGAACTCATAGCCTTCGGTTCGAGTCACATGTAGCTGTTCCCATCAACGAAAGGCCAATCCAATGTCAATCTGGATTAAGAAGATTTCACTAGTTGTTAGTGTGTGTTTAATCTCGATAATTTTAGCTTGCACACAAGGGACCGGGAAACCCTCACCGGCGGTCACGATTGAACCCACAAACTCAACTTCAACGCCCTCCACTCCAACATTACAGCCTGTTGCAACTGCTACCGACGTACCAATTCCAAGTCCGACAGCTGCGCCCACGGCAACAGCTGTTCCGGTACACCCCAGCACGACGGGTTCAGCTCGTCTTTTTCCGGGGTCATTGCTGTCATCCAGCGAACGAATTGGAGCAGAATCTGCTCAGAGTCAGTGGCTGGAATATCTCTCTGATGTGCGCGTAGTAGGTGGGTTAGACGGTGCGGTAATGGATTTGTGCGAAGAAACCTACGGTGACGCCCGCATTGGACACGTGTTCAAGTCCGGTGGAGACCTTGGAAAATTGATGCCAAATTCGATCGTTGAATGGAAAGTTACAGTTTCACCCGCCGGTCGTTGGAACGAAGGAGTCTTAAGCGTTGGTTCTGTCAGATACCAGTGTGTCGACATCGTCAAATACACCTGTTTGTGACAAAACAGATTTGAACCCATCTCACCATGAGTTATGTCATACCTAGTTTTTGACATTACCCTCCGGCCGACCAGTTAACACCGGTGTATCGAGCAGAGTTGAGCTCGCCGGTGAACACCGCCGGGTGCCGGTCGAGGGTCCGTTGACTGTCAGCTGATGTAGCTGACGGCACCCGCGTCCGGCGGATTCGCCCCATCCTCGGCTTGGACAAAATCTGACAAATCGTAGATGTTTGAAGATCTATACAGGTATGTATTTGCCCTTGAATACATAAGTGTATAATTATTCAGAATGAACTCCGAGCAATTCATACGATTCCTTCGAAAACAGCACCAGGTGCAGATCATCAATAAGGGCGGTCGACACCCGAAGCTAGCGATTCGAGGGAATCGTAAGTCGGTGATTCCAACGCATGGCGGCAGGAAGCAACTTGGAAAGGGTCTGATGAATTCCATCATGCGAGATTTAGGTATAGAAGGGAAACCGCCGAATTGATCAGAGCTCGTCATGCGAAACAAGGAAGGAAACGTGTTCCAGTGGCGACGAGCCACGAAGCGACAGGGGACTAAACCATGACCACATTTGAGTACCCCGTTGTACTCGAGGAGGACGACAACGACACGATTCTGGCATCAGTTCCAGATGTGCCGGGAGTCCACTCATACGGAGAAGATAACGCCGATGCGATCGATCACGTCAGGGAAGCGTTGATCGTCATGTTGTCGGCAATGATGGACGACAACAAAGATATACCAACTCCTGGCAGGGTTACCCGAGGTCAGGCCTCAGTCACCGTGCCAACTCTGGTCGCGTCGAAGCTGGTTTTGTACACATCGATGAAGGACCAGGGGATCACACGATCGGAACTCGCCCGTCGGCTTGGCGGGAAGAACCCGACTCACGTAACGCGCCTGCTGAACGTTCTTCATCAATCTCGGCATGACCAAATTGATGAGGCTCTAGCCGTTCTCGGTAGGAGATTGGTCGTAGAGGCAAAGTCAACTCCCAGCCTAGCGGTCCGGTGATTCCCCGGCCATGAGTTCGAATGCGGTTTTGCCACCACGGTCGGGCTGTGGTGTGTTGTGCCAGATGTTCATCGCCAGGCCCAACCATCGGTTGATGTCTTCAAAGACCTGCACGCTGCCGACACGTTCCACGATCGCTTGAGAGAAACCCGCGGCATCGTTGCGGAGCAGATGCCGCAGCACCAGGCCCGTCCACTCCTCCCTCGACATCACCAGCCGTTCGTTGCATTCTTCCCGAGCCGCCTCTGTCATTCTGGTGACGGCATCGTCAAGACTCCCGTCCCGTGGGTACTCTGCCTCCGGGTTGGCCGACACCTCCTCTTCGGCAGGCTTTCTTAGAAAACGGTCGACATCAATGGGGTCCATCTGGAAATTCGACAACGATTGCCGCATGTTCGGACCGACGGAGTACGGCAACTCCAGCCACCCCGGCCCGAACAGCCACTGGCCGCGGCGATTTGGGATCAGCCACGCCACCAGGGTGATCCCGGGCTCAAGCAGGTGGCTGAGTTCCCTACTCCTGACTTCGAACCATTCGCCCTCCAACTCCAGGAATACGCTTCGACCTGGTTCGAGTGTGGTGACGACCGCCGTGACGTAACGGCTACCCCTGATGCTGAGACGGACCTCTTCCAGGAACCTCCCGTGGTAGAGCGCCTCTGCCGCAACCCGGGCGGGCACTCGCCCATCAGGAAGCGCGTACGTGAACATGAACCATGCGATGAAGCGTCGTGCGCGGCTGATCTCGGTGTCGGCCCCGTCCATGTATTCAATCGACCGCCAGTCATCATCTCCGTAGAACATCTGTCGGCCAGCCTGACGAGCATCACCGAGGTCAAGGGACGACGAACACCAGTCGGCGATCTCTTCGATATGGCGCGGTTTCAGCATGCGTGCGTCCTCGCTGGGCGATGAGAGAGTACTGATGATAACGACTGCGCAAGTCTCGCGCCCGGAGCGGCCTAAAACATGACGAAGTGATTCCACTTATAAAACCGGGTAGCGCTGTTCAGACAACCGGAACCACCTCTCAGAGCAGGGTGCCGGTTGTGCTGGTGGAAGCGGCAGGAGAGCCGAGGTGGTCGACGTGGAGCCCACTCGGTGCTCGTCCCGTCGTCAGTCGCTACCTGTTTACCGTTGATCATCGACGATTATTACGCGACCTGCCTCTTCTATTTCGTCCCACGTTGTGACCAATTGCCAGATGATTTCCGGCGAATCGGACTTGCCAAATGCGGTAAATAACAAGATTTTGTCGGGTTTGTCTGCGCGTCTAATCGTTCCACTTAGCAATCGACATGTGCCGGTCGATTCAGCTTCGATTGATCCACAACCTCCTTCGTAAGCCAAGATGGCATCCCCTAGCGGCTCATGAGGTAACGTGATACTGCTAACTTCCATTTCACCCCGAATCCGGATCGGTACTGAAGAGTGGTTCACTATTTCGATGGGTTCAGTACTCTCACCAGAAATACAAGCCGAGACGACAATGGTCATCATCGTCATCACCGAGAATACTGAGAATCTTTTGAAGCTCCGTGCGTTGATGTTATGCATCGCTGTACAACCATCTGGTCCATGAGAACGCGTTGTTGGTTGCTTCGATCGGATCTCTTCCTTCCTCCTCCACCTGGTTTGCTCGTGTTTCTTTGCCGATTCGGTCGTGGACTTGTTCTTTGTACGAACCATTGAATCCTCCGACAAACCATTCAGCGAGACGGTAGCCATGCTCTATCTGGTAGGTTGAGTGCCACAATCCACTTCCGTATTCAGCGATTTCTCTCATATGTTGAAACTCATGCTTAGTTAGTGGATCGTCAGATTCAGGACCGAGTTCTCGGGTCGAGTAGATGTCGGCGGTACCGAATCCTAGTGTGATTGCCTCAGCTCCAAGAGTGCTTATTGTCTTCTGGAGAAGACTGCCTTCTCTTGCCACAGCCACGGTAACTGGCTCGTCGATCGTCGATACATCGAATTGTTGAGTTTGTACGATCTGAGTTCCAAACATGGATTCTATGCTTGAGACAGTACTATTTATCGATTCTGCCTGGTTCGTAATCAACTCGTGAACCTGGTCGACCGTCCCACAAATGGCGTTACCAAGAAAACTATTACGCCAAGATGCGAGTGGCCCATAACAATGCCCGGTCGGATCGGTGTACTTCAGTGGATTGTTGCGAACGGGTTCTGTCAGAACTCAGTGCTCCAGTCGAAACTAGGTCGACCTAAATACATCTTCGATCCCTGTATTT
>JAQBVG010000150.1 GCA_027623655.1 Chloroflexota bacterium | reverse complement strand
ACGAATTTTTGCATTTAGGTCGCAATATTTTCAGGACGTGCGCCGAGTTCTGACAGAACCGACTCGGAGTGCTCAAGGGTGACAACGTTGTCGACGTTTCGAGTGTCGTCAGCGACATCCCGTACCTGGAGCCTCAGCAGTTGATCAGCGGTCTGATCGCTAACTTTGAAAACTACCGCTCAAAACTCGATGCCGCCGTGAACGCGTCGAGCGGCGTCGCCCTCTCGAGTGTGAGGGTCCGACCTCCCCTGCCCGGCCCGACAAACATCGATTGCATGGCAGTCAACTACATGGAAGACGGCACCCGGGACGAGCCGGCACCGATCAACGCGTTTCAAAAATCGGCGTATGCCGTCATTGGACCCGGCGATACGATGGTGCTGCCCGACACTCCAGCGACCGTCTTCGAGGGGGAGGCTGAACTCGCCCTTGTGATCGGCAAGAAGGCAACCAACGTCGCTGCCGCAGACGCCTTCGACTACATCTTCGGCTACACGAACTTTATCGATGGCTCCGCTCGAGGACTTCCAGGCGCGAATGTGTTTCACGCAATGAAGTCACGCGATACGTTCGCTCCCATCGGCCCCTACATCGTCACTGCCGACGAAGTTGCGAATCCACAGAATCTTCAAGTCCGACTCTGGAACAATGGAGATTTGAAGCAGAATTTCAACACGGACGATATGGGCCATAAGATAGCCCGCTGCGTGGAGTACATCACCTCTATACACACGCTGGAACCCGGCGACATTCTCGCGACCGGCACCAACCACCGCGGCCTCAATCCTTTCCAGGACGGCGAGGTAATCGAGCTGGAAGTTGAGGGACTCGGTCGATTGAGTTTCAACGTCAGGGACGACCTCAAACGAACCTGGCCCCGAGAAACTCATCTTGAACGCGAAGAGCGTGGGTTGCCCGGCTCAGCACCACAGGAGTCCGGCAAGTACTCGTGAGGGTGCAGTGCTGTTAGACCGGGCACTGAACCACGAACAGGGTGAACTGTTGTTCCTCGAAAATCGGAGCCGATCTGAACACGAACGGGCACTATAAATCACGACCTCGAAGCACCGGGGCAATCACGGATAGCTGGTGAACGGAATCGAAATTGACATCCGACAAGATTGACCTTTTCTACGCCATTCACCACACACGCGCCATGCGACGGTTGAAGCCCGATCCGATCCCTGATGGCATCCTCATGCAATTGATCAGCGCCGCCAATCAGGGACCAACGGGCAGCAACAAACAAAATGCCAGCTGGATCGTGGTCAGGGACGTAGAACAAAAAGTAAAGCTGGCCGAACTCAACAGAAAAGCGGTCGACGCGTACATAGATAGCCCTGGGTCGGCGGCTCCCGAGAGGCGAGGGATAGTACGAGCGGTCAAGTGGCAGCGCGATCACTTCAGCGAAATACCGGTATTGCTGATTCCATGCCTCACGTTTGATACAAATCCGACGAACACGTGGCACGCTGGCGCAGCTGCCGGAGGTTCAATCTGGCCGGCAGTGCAAAACCTGTTACTCGCAGCAAGGGGTCTTGGCCTTGGGGCAGCGCTGACCACGCTTGGTCTGTCTGACCGACCGGCTGCAAAGGCGGTCCTGGGGCTACCTGAACTTGTTGAGCCTTTCGCGATAATCCCGGTCGGTTATCCGATGGGAAAGTTCGGCCCACTTACGCGGCGCCCGCTCGAAGATGTTGTCCACTACGACCGCTGGTAGCTGACGCGCCCACTGTGACCGCTGTTGCCCTTTCGAGAAAGTCAATCTCCCGGAAATATTTATGACAAAGATGCACGTGACAAGAATCTACACCGGCAAAGACAATCAGTCCCACTTCGAGGATATTGAAGTCGAACTGGGGCCAAATCGGGTCGGTGCCGTGTCCGAGTTGTTCCCGGCCACCGGAGTGATCTTCAGGGAGACCGGTGGTGACTACGATTACGACTTCCACAACGCGCCGCGCCGCCAGTATGTTGTGAACCTTGATGGGGCCGTCGAAATCACAGTCGGCAGCGGCGAAAAAAAGGGTGCTCGGAGCCGGTGAAGTGTTTCTCGCCGAAGACACGACCGGGCAGGGGCACATCAGCCGCGCTGTCGATGGCAAGATACGCCATTCACTGTTTATCACGGTCGATTAAGCGCATTGGAAGGTATTCGACAGCGCATCGAGAAAACTATCCGGGAATATGATGCCCAGGGTCATCATCGAACTGGCACTCGTGTCGACGACGACTCGGCTCTCTGGCTTGTCGGACGCGTGCTTGAAACAGGCCGAATCGCGAATCTCGAGTCATTTTCCTTCGACCGCGTCATACCCGGTGAGAGCTACGTTGAGATCAACGGAACCCGAATCGCCGGTTTCCCGATTTTCGACGGAACATTTACAGATGAACGCGGGGTGCACGGCCGTCTCATCCATTTGAACTCTGACGCCAGGGTTTTCCCGGACGATTCGCGGCCGAACATCGCCGTCATCGAATTCCCGCCCGCGGGAAAATCGGAGCTTCTCGACCGCGTGCGACTGTCAAACCGATTCGTTGCAGTCGTCGGGGTTGTACATTCCAATCCACCGGGTCTCGCGATCCGAAACGCTGAACAGTTCATGGAACCGGTAGCACCGCCTGTCCTTCAGGTAAGTAGTGCTGAATATGAAAAGCTCGGCACTACCGCAAAGACCGGATCGTCTGCCAGGGTCGTCGTAAAAGCCACAACCGAAAGTTCGTCGGCGAAAAACGTGATCGTGGAGATCGGTGGCAGGAACTCCAGGCTATCCCCACTCGTAGTGATGACACCCCGAAGTGGGTGGTTCAACTGCGCTATCGAACGTGGTGGCGGCATTTCCTGCTGGCTGGAAATACTGGCAGCATTCTCAAATCACAAGCCGAACCGCCGGGTTCTGCTCATTGCTACTTCTGGACACGAACTCGGACACCTGGGGCTTAAGTCGTTCATTGGGGCGAACCCGGAGCTGCCCCGCCGGGCCCTCGCGTGGCTTCATCTCGGCGCGTCCATCGGGGCTGCGATCAACTGGCAGCCAGGCCTCCAGACATCCGACGCCGACCTGGAAAAGAGCGCTTTCGAGTTTCTGACTGACAGTATTTTTGAGGGGTTGAACGTCGTACCCGCCGGTCAGGTTAAAGGCGGCGAGGCACAAGAAATACACGGTCTGGGAGGTCGATACGTCTCTATCGTCGGGCGACACGATCATTTCCACCTGGAATCCGATCGCTGGCCAGACGCTGTAGACCTTAATTCACTCGTGGTTTATTCCCGGGCGATAACCGCCCTGGCAATACGATTGTCCAACTAAACCGCCTGCACACTTGGAAAACTGCGGGCGATGTCGCCTGCTTCAGGGAATCTGCGCGATCAGCGCATCGCAATTAGATCGTTCGATCTCGCACATCACGATAGTGTTTCCGATCACGACGTAGGCTGCGTAGGCGGAGAACGATCCGCCGCTGAAGTCGAGCAGTCTGCCGCCCTGTGATCGACCGACAGCAACTTCTATCGCCGTTTCGGCCGAAGGGATACCGAACTCAACTGCTGCGTCATGGGTTTCGTAGAACCTGATCTCGATATCTTTCTGTTTGAAAAATCCGTACCAGATCTCGGTCGAGTTGGGGACGGTTGCAATGTCGTACTGCTTTGACTTCTTCCAACCCATTTCGGTAAATGATTCGGGCGTAAATATTTGATCCGTCCGAACGATCAGCGGCTCGTCAGCATTTTGCGCCCCGGATATTCCGCCATCGTTCGCGCCGTTACCAGAGCCACAGGAGACAGCCAGGACCGTCGCGACCAGCAAAATAAAAACCAGGACCAACGCTCTCGAATTCATGTCACTATCCTCAAGATCACCCTGTGGTCAAAATCCGCGAAGCGTTGCGGAAATCGGCAGGCAATGCACTATTTCCAACTGATCGCCATCCCGCAATTTTGTTGACATAGCGTATGGTAACTATCCCTTGACTGTAGGTATTTAGTCATGTAAAATTATCCCATAAGGCAGGTAGTTATGACAGCGAAATACACGATCAAAGATTTCAATATTCAGTTCCCTGACGAAGCGGCGTGTCTCGACTACCTTCGTGACGCACGATGGCCGAACGGTATCCATTGTGAAACGTGCGACCGCATTACCAAGCACCACAAGGTTGCCAGCCGCAAGTCGTATTCCTGCGACAACTGCGGACACCACGTTCACCCGACAGCGGGAACCATTTTCAACAAGTCTCGAACGCCACTCACGAGTTGGTTCTATGCGATCTATCTGATGGCTTCTACCCGTTGCGGTATCTCCGCCAAGCAACTCGAACGAGAACTTGGTGTCACCTATAAGACTGCTTGGAGAATGTTCAAAGAAATCCGCAAACTCATGCAAGAAGACATTGACCCGTTTTCTGGTCAAGTCGAAGTTGACGAGACTTATATCGGTGGCAAGCGGCGCGGTAAGCGTGGGCGTGGCGCAGCCGGTAAAACAATCGTTGCTGGTGTGGTCGAACGAAAAGGCAGCGTTGTTGCTGTTACCGTCCCCGACGTGAAACGTGTGACCCTTGAACCGATTATCAAAGCACAAGTGAAGCCCGAAACGGCTACTGTCCACACTGACGAGATGCACTCGTACAACAATCTCTCCGGTCTCGGATACACCCACGAAAGGGTCAAACACTCCTCGAACGTCTATGTGGTCGGTACGTCGCACACGAACACCGTCGAAGGCTTCTGGAGCCTCGTAAAACGTGGTATTGATGGTGTCTATCATTCGGTATCTGGTAAGTTGAACCGCCCCGGGTTTTATGGAGACTTGGTTTGTTGAGTCCCCGCCAGTGCGGGAACCTGTGAACTTAGT
>JAQBVG010000020.1 GCA_027623655.1 Chloroflexota bacterium | reverse complement strand
ACTATCATGCCTCACTCAGGCAGCGATTCCACTTATCCCACTGTGCAGATTTCCGGAGCCACCTCTCAGGAATCTAAAACTCGGTATCTTCAGCGCTTCAAACGCTGCAAGTCTCCGACTCGAAGGCGTGGTTGTAGAACCCGTGACTGTTGGTTTGACCGCTGTTGACCCAACCCGGACGGCCATGATCGTCAATCCCTTACCTGAACGCGACGAAATTTAGGGGCATCATATACCGGAACGACGAATGGTCAAGTGAATTGCCGGTCAGGCGCTAACTTAGAACTTTGCGCACCGCTTCGAGAGTATCGGTCTCGGCGACAACTACCGATTCTTTCTCGGCCCTCGCCTTCACTTCGACACCACCGTTCTCAATGCTCCGTGAACTGATGACGACTCTTGCCGGTATCCCCATGAGATCGGCGTCCTTGAACTTCACCCCGGGCGGTGCATCGCGGTCGTCGAACAGGACCTCGTACCCGGCGTTCTGAAGCGACTCGTACAGCATTTCCGCCTTGCCTGCGATGTCGGGGTCGTTGAGGTTCAAACCTGCCAGGTACACATCGTACGGAGCGATTGCCCTGGGCAGCACCATTCCAGAATCGTCATGATTCGCCTCAACCGCCGCCGCCAGAAGTCGCCCCACACCTATGCCGTAGCAGCCCATAAGAATTTGGTTCTGCTGGCCGTCTTCATCGGTGTACTCAGCTCCCATCTTCGAGGAGTAGACGTTTCCAAGCTTGAACACGTGACCGACCTCGATGCCGCGCCTGGCGACCAGTTTTCCTTTGCCATCGGGCGACGGATACCCCTTTTTCGCCTCGGCAATATCACCGAGAATATCGGCCTTGAAATCGCGATCTATGTTGACGTTCCTGAGATGAAACCCTTCTTTGTTGGCTCCCGCCAGATAGTTCGATCCCATCGTTATCGAATCGTCAACGACACTCCTGATGCCTTTTAACCCGACGGCCGAAGCAGACCCGGCGACCAGCCCGACTGCCTTGACCTCTTCTGGCGTAGACAACCTGGGTTCGGATCCGCCCAGAAGATTTCGCAGTTTTGTCTCGTTGACGTCGTAGTCACCCCGTATCGTTACGACAACCACTTCTCCGTCGACTGTATAGAAAACCGCCTTGGCAGTTTTTGAGCGAGAAACACCTTCTTGCCTGGCCAACTCGTCGATAGTCTTCACACCGGGCGTTGCAAATTCTTCTACTTCGCCGAGTTCGCCGATGGGGAACGATTTTTTCGTAAACGCCGCTTTTTCGACGTTGGCTGCGTAGTCGCTTTCGTCGGACATTAAGATGATGTCCTCACCGCTCTCGGTCAACAAAACAAACTCGTTCGAGTCTTTTCCGCCGATACCGCCCGAGTCGGCTTCGACCATCACCACATCCAACCCGCACCGTTTGAATATTCGCCTGTACGCACCAATCATCGACTGAAAGCTGCGATCCATCCCCTCCTCGTCTGCGTCGAACGAATAGGCGTCCTTCATCTCGAACTCGCGGACCCGTAGCAGCCCACCACGTGGGCGCGTTTCGTCTCGGAACTTGGTTTGAATCTGATAGATCGTAAAAGGCAGGTCTCGATAGCTGGTGACGCTTGCCCTCGCCATAGCCGTTGCTGTCTCTTCGTGGGTCGGAGCAATGACCATTTGGCGCTCTCGCCGGTCCTTGAAGCTGGCCAGCGGCGGAACGAACGTCTCTGCCCTGCCCGACTCCTCCCAGAGATCGCGCGGTTGGACAACAGGCATGTTTACCTCCTGACCTCCCGCACGGTCCATCTCGTCTCGGATGATGTCGCGGATCTTCGTGATCGACCGGTTACCCAGCGGCTGAAGACTGAATATTCCAGCCGCAATCTGCTGAATAAATCCAGCACGTGTCAGCAGCTGGTGACTGATGTTTTCAGCATCGGCAGGTGCCTGCCGCAAAGTTTTTCCGAACAGTTGAGAGCTTCTCATTTGGAGGGTTCAGTCAGTGCATTACTTGCTGTCGTAGATTGATGTTCATAAGCGATTTCATCCCGAATTTTTCAGGATCTATCGATCGATCGCAGGAGGTATGCTCACACTACACACCATCCTGAAGCCACCCCTAGATGGTCGACCAAAATCAGACTACAACGCAAATGCGGCCCTGTAACTCGATGCGAATCCCACTTATTGGCTAGCAGGGTTACTGGCTGTTCATTCCGAGCCAGTCACATGATCGAAATGCCCGTTCTTGATATAGCGAACTCCGGTTCCATGACATCACTTCGCCCAATACTCCGTATGCCGGAGTAAATCCGCTGTCAGCGGTAACCGTTTCGTAATGGCTTGCATCCAATAATTGACACAGAACACAAACGAACATGAACAGGTCGCCTGATTTTTTACCTCATGAATTTGATATCGGGCGAAATTACGGAGGACAGCACATGGCAAAGAAAAAGATCATCGTAGGTGCCTTCGCCGCCTCCGCCATCGCAACAATTTTGTTTGGTTCACGCAAGACCGGCTGATCCTCGGCCGCAACTCCTCTGAAGCAGGCCCGGACGTTATGTCCGGGTCTTTGCTTTAAAATCCCTGCCGGAACCGGAGGGCAGCGGCGTATCCGAGTTCCGGCCTAACGGGCCGGAGTGGCAACCCGAAATTTGTTCACGGTTAGCAATCACCTGGCGAGACTCGACTCCTACACTTGATTGAACTACCGATTGATTCCTGCCAGGCCACTTTGAATGCCTTCGGTCACCCATGGCGCCGACGGCACGGTGAAAAACTTGAATCCCTTACCGACAAAGAAGTTGGGGGTCATCGTCGGGGGAATGAAGTACATGCCCGGCACCACACCGTGCTTCTTGCAGGCGGCTGCAATCTTGTCCAGCCCGCGCTGATACGTGTCGGACTCGTAGTCGAGTGGCACACCAAGTTCGATCGAAAGATCTGATGGACCGACCAGCAGGACATCGATACCTGAAACGCTGAGTATCTCGTCAAGGTTGTCGATCGCCTGCTGGGTCTCGATCATTGGGATGATCAACAACTCTTCGTTCACCATGTCGAGGTAAGAGCGGTAGTCGCTGGTCTCGCCCCACTCGCCACGGACACCCGAGTTACTTCGGTCGCCCAGCGGTGAGTATTTGCACGCCCGCACCATGGCAGCCGCTTCTTCTTTGGTGTTGACCATAGGTACAACGATGCCGCGGGCACCCGCGTCGAGCGCGAAGCAGATCAGATCCGCCCGGTTGGCGCTCACACGAACAATTGGTGCAGCCTTTTTACCGTTCGTCGCCTGAATTGACGGGTTTAGCTGCTTTATCTCCACCGGCGTGTGCTGAGTATCGAACATCAGGAAGTCAAAACCCGAATCGGCCAGTACCGACATATCTCCGAACGCCGATCCTGCCGTTCCGATAACAGTCTTCCCTGATTTCAAAAGATCTTTGACGGCGTTCATGTGACTGGGTTCTCCACTTTCCGAATTAATGGTGCCGGATGGCGTTCCAGATGATGTCACACGCGTGGTAACGAGGCATCTCCGGCAGGAAAATCGGACAACGTACGATTGGATGTCGACCCAGAAGACTGATCTTGAGGCCGTTCGGTGCTGATAGCCATCCGGCCAGCGTCTATTGCGTTCAGACGGGTATTTACGCTTTAGGATTTTGAGCGCTAACCGGTTAGAAGCAACTGTTGCCAGGTTCTTGGATCGGGATAGCCGATATCTACCGCGATCAGGGTGTGATTTAGACCGGAAATAAACTCTTCAATCTCAAGTCAAGCACATGACGGATTTAACTGGTAGCTGTCCGGAACGCGACGACCGTCAGGTCAAGTTGAGTTGTGGGTTGGTATCGAAGAGTCCTCTACTTTGTGTTCTCCGCCGACACCCGCCAGTTGGCACTATAAGACTCACCCCGGTTGTACCATTCCGCCCACACGTTCATGTAAGAAACACCACCAGTCCCCGCCACTTTCAATTCCAATTCCCAACCAGGTGGCGAGACCTCGGAGTTGTACCTCAGGCGCTTATCGTCACTAAACTGGCTTGAAGAAAATTTTGGATGATTCCAATGTGTAACCGATAGTGTTGTACCGGCCAATTTACCGTCAGGATCAACTCCTCCGAATTGGCGTACTTCGATTCGCCCCGGTACCGATTCCGTCACGAATCTGACGACCACCGTGTCGGAAGACGATACGTTTAGTGGGACAGGCCACAACAATGGATATTGTTTATTGCGAACTGCAATTTTCTCCCCATCAACGGTCCAGTCTGATGCTGCATGGTGTCCCTCCTGCATTACTTCGGAACTGGCTAAATACACCTCAGGTGGGGTAGCGGGTGGGGTTTTCATATCTGGAAATGTGTTTGATTCACCAGTGCAAGCAGCAAGCATCAACTTTGATGAGGTCATCGTCAGTCTTAGCCACACTGGTTTGCTAATCAAATCGCACAAACACCTACTCTCGCCGACCTATTAATTTCTCCAGGACACCATCGTACGTCTGGAGAGCCGCGCTCAAGTTTGATACTTCAATACGACCCTCCAAAACGCTCTCAACTAATCAACAGTCAGGCACCCATTTGATTTCAAATGTGGTAGTCCATTCGACATTGGATCCGTCATAGTTTTCGTGATAGCCGTGGGTCTTAACATACATTAAATGCCATTATTGAATACTGCTCGCAGGAATCGCCGTTCATGACGTTATCGCTGAGACTCGGAACCCTGCCATATAGGGAGCCCCGGATCTGAGCTGCCCAAATAGCCATCCGTACCAATTTACGGACACATTCAAGTACACAGTGGCGCTTTCAGTTGAAAGAGGTACATCTATCTCCCAACCTGGCGTATCTGACTTTGAGTTGTAGCGAAGAGGACTCTCATTCGCTGGACGCTCGGGATATAGCCTCGGGTGATGCCATTGCAACATCGCCAGGGGCTGTGCCCAAGATTGCTTCGTGTACGAGCCGTCACTATCGATGGAGGCGAGTTGCTTGATTTCGAGGCGTTCCGGTGCAGAGCGAGTCGCCAGACGAAAGATCAATCGCTCTACCCCTCTGGCGTCAAGAGGTTCTTTCCAGTTGAATGATGGCGCTCCGCCATACGTGATCAGGTCGTCGTCGATCATCCACTGTGAAACCGCCGGCTGAGCGCGTTGGCTCTCACCGCTTTTTTCGTTGATGAGGTAAGCGTCAGGCGGCTTGTCGGGATTGGGAATTAGATCTGGTTTCTCAATATCTTTGTTTGTCATCACATCAATCCCTCAGAGGTTCTGAGAATAACAGGCTCCAACGCTATGGCCGGGTCTTTTTTTGCCCGTTTTGCATCGTCTCCAAACTGAGTGACAGCCTCTATTGTTTTTTAGAACACATGTTCTATTATGGGCTTTCCAGACAATACCTCGCTCGCAAAAAAACAGATGAAGAGCCACCCAATGGATCAATAGACGGGCCCGGCTCGTATCGCTTACAGCGGCCATATTTCGACTGGCGCTGATCGATTCTTCGACTGTTATTTCAGATCACGTCACGCGCTACTAATGAGACGACCTCCACCACAAGTTAAAACACTCGCTTCGCAAGCAAGCACGCAGCGAGCAACACCGCGGCGCGCCACCGCGCAGAAACGCCATCTAGCAACTAAGCCAACTTCTACCAACCCCTCAGTAAATGTGCCACTGGCACCACCGAAGATGCTCGCCTGCCTGCGGATACCCAACTTCCCCTGGCAGGTGGAGGTCGCAAGAAAGCCCGAGCTCCACGATCGCTCTGCCATAGTCGTCGGCAGGGCACTCGACCTCGCTGAAGAGCTAACGAACACCGCCAGTCTTTATGGGTCTGGCAGATCGGTCAGCGACTCTCTTTCGGTGCGCGTCGTGCTCGCTGCGTCGCCCGACCTCTCCGACGTGATGCCGGGGATGCCACTCACCGAAGCTACATCACGCCACCGTGGAGTGCTGGTGATCGAGGCCGACATTCCGCTCTATGCGCTGGTGTTCGACCAGATCATCGAGAATCTCGAACGGCTTGTGCCCGATATCGAAGCGACAGCTCCCGGGCTTGCCTACGTGGGCATCTGGGGACTTGAAGGACTGTACGGCGACGATGCCCACGTGGTGCGGTTGCTGGCGAGTGCGGTCGAGAGTTTCGATCTTCGGATCGGTGTTGGCGATAACAAGTGGCTGGCCTATGCGGCCTCTCTTTTAAGCCGCGCAAACAGTGGTCGAAAAGTAACGGGTGAACCTGGGCGGTTCCTCGACCGCTTTCCGGTGGATTCCCTGCCTGTCCCCTACGAGCTAATTAAGCGACTCCATGCCTTCGGGCTAACGACTATGGGGCATATTGCCGATCTTCCGCGTGGCCCAATGCAGGCGCAGTTTGGCCCCGCTGGTGGCACGGCATGGGAGCTGGCAAACGGCATCGACAATCGTCCGCTGATACCGAAACGAAGTGTGCTGGGCGTGTCGGAGCATCTCGAATTTCCCGACCCCACGGTCAATCTCTCGACCATCGTCCCAGCCATCGAAAGCTTGCTCACACGCGCCTACGGACGCTCCCAGCTCTCACGCCGTTTCGCTCGCCAGGCCAGTATTCAGTCACAGGTTTTTCAGCATGCGCCGTGGACCATGAGAGTTGCTTTCAAGGATCCCGCTGGCGATAAGATCCAGGCCCTGTTTGCCATCAAGTCTAAGCTCGACATGGCCGTGATTCCGGGTCCGCTGGAAGATATGCGGTTGACTCTTTCAGGCATCACGGGAGAGGCAGGCAGACAGGAGTCGATGTGGAAGGACGTAAAGCGTGACGACGATTTGCGAGAGACGGTCAGCCAGCTCCGTGCCCGACTAAGGATGGCACCGCCGATCTACCAGGTGAGGGAACTTGAGCCGTGGTCACGAATTCCCGAACGCAGATACGCACTGGTCCAGTTAAGTGCCGGCAACAATGAAAGCATGGGGATCAGCGACACACCCGTCGAAAGGTCGGTAAAAGTTGGGTAAGCCGAGGGGCAACGCTTCTGGCAGATCTGGCGGGATCTACTCCGGTGGGATCAAGCCGCTCAACGTGCCAAGAGTTGTCCACGTCCGCACCGACCCTGCCGGGAATCCGGTTTCCATCCAGGTGCCGCCGACCATCACATCGCCACGAGGACGACGCGCCGCAAATCAACGTAGCGACCGCGACTCACACTCGCGCCCGGAGGACACCCGCCTCCCTCCCAGGAAGAGGGTATTAGCTCAGCCTGCCCCCACAGCAAATGCCCCGCTGGCACTCGTATCCGACGGTAAATGGGTGAAAGTCACCGAGATCGAAAATCTATGGAAGGTGAGCGATGAATGGTGGCGAGGACCCGAAGAAGAAATCGCCAGGCTCTACTACACACTCCGACTCGAAAACAGCCAGCAAATAACCGTTTATCTCGACCTCATTGCAAATAGCTGGCACCGTCAGGCCGGCTGAACAGGAACCAGAGAGTTACCACTGCAAAGTCTTCGAAAGTAGCAATTTCACAGAATCAAAAGTCTTCGTCGGAGACGAGTTACTCGTATCGATAAGCGTCATGCCATTAGCCAGTGCAAGGGACTTACCCAGATCAATGACCTGCTGATAAGAGCTGCTCTCAATATCGAAAGAGCGCTCACTCTTCTTTTTGAGAATGCGTTCTATAGCCACACCTGCATCCGCATGCAAGAAAACCGAAAGATCAGGCTCAACAAGCTTTTTAGTTAGCTCGCTAAACCATCCGGGAGATTTAAATGAGTTTTCAATCACGTCCCATAACTCAGGGGCACGCACCAGCAACGATCCAAAGGAAGAGATCAAATACCGGTCAGAAACCACAATTTTGCCCTGAGAAAGTGCCGGGCCAACAACATTACGACTCAACTGAAGGCGATCCGCCATGTGGGCAACTTCGAAAGCCAGTGGATCCACATCGCCACGCATGTTCTGCTGGTAAACCCGCTGAAACATCCACGATTGACGCATCCGGTCTGTCGGGACTCTCACACGGACAACTTCATAGCCTTCCGATTCAAGGTCACTTGTAATTTTGCGGACCAGGCCAGTTTTTCCAGTCCCGTCCATGCCTTCGACAGCAATAAATTTGCCTGGCTCTTCATGACGGCTCAGATGAAATTTTGGCACTTTGGGCGGTGATTCTTGCAAAAGGCATTGCTCTCTCACTAAATGTCACATGCACCGCCAAGCTAGCACTAATTTACCGATATTCCATATGAAAAACGGCTTCGTTTGATGTTTTACGCCGATATGTCATCACTACTGGCAGTTAGACAGCTTTTTGAGCAACCGGGGCTGCCCTCTAGCGCACCGTACCTGCGGTGCGAGAAAACAGACAATTTTGGATAACTTTTCAAAAAAAATAGAAAAGGTCCTGCCAGCCAAAGAGGTGAACGGCTCACCCGGGCGACCACCCGATGTTGGTGAAACTCTCGACCCGCGTTATGAAACAAAATCACGGCGAAGGCAGACGGTCTCAAAATCTCGCGATTCAGGGGCCCAGACCAGCGACAACCCGGTCCACCCTGGCTGGGTCACAGGCGGACGCGGAATCAAGGAGGTCATTAACGAAGAGCAGCTCGCTGCTTTTGCTGCGAGATCGAAAGCTGATGGTCAAATCGATCAGGGTACTCGACAGAACCCTACCGGCCACCAAAACACGGGCCGGCGGCTCAAATCTGACGATCCGGCCAATCCCCTTCCTGCCGCGGTAAAAGCCACAGGTGGCATTGCCGCAGTAAAACCCGCACGTGGGGCAGTAAGCACGGTTGGCCGCTATGCGGAGTTGCACGCTCACAGCAACTACTCCTTTCAGGAAGGAGCGTCCGAAGCATGGGACCTGCTGCTAACCGCCAAACAACTCGGACTCTACGCGCTCGCCATTACCGACCACGACAACGTCAGCGGGATTATGGAATTTGCGCAGGCAGCGAAAGAGCTCGACATCAAGCCCATCATCGGTATCGAACTAACTCTCGCACGCGGCCTCGACGAACCTCCCGATACTGAACACGAACCTGCTGACAGGCCACACATTACCCTGCTTGCAGAAACAGCTGCCGGGTATCGAAACATCTCGCTACTGACTACACACGCACACGTCGACGCCGAGGAACGGAACGACCCACACCTCGACCCTGCACTACTTGCCACGCATGCTGAAGGCATTATCTGTTTATCAGGGTGCCGACGTGGTGAAATATCCTCCCTTGTGGCACGCGGCAACATCGACTCAGCACGTCACGCAGCCAGCCGTTACATAGAGGTTTTTGGCAGGAACAACTTCTTCCTCGAACTACAACAAAACCTCGTCATCGACGACACCCTGCGAAATCGCGGCATGGCCGAGTTGGGTCGTGATCTGCAGGTGGGTACAGTCGCCACCAATAACGTTCACTACCACGTCCGTGAACGCCATCGACTCAACGACGCACTGATCGCCATCAAGTACAACAAATCGCTCGAAGCCACCCACAGGGAACGCCGCCCAAACGATCAGTTTTTCATCAAGTCGCCCGAAGAAATGAGTGTGCTTTTCAGCGCACACCCGGAGGCTGTAGCCAATACCGTAAAGATCGCCGACAGGTGCCAGTTCGACCTCACTTCAGATGCGATTTATGACTTCCCTTCCTACGATTTTCTGCCGCCGGGCCACACCGAATCGAGCTATCTCAGGCAGATCTGCGAGAGCGCGGCCGTACGCCGCTACGGCAGCCTCACGCCCGAAGTAGTCGCACGACTCGACAGGGAATTCGCCCTGCTGGAAAAACACCAGTTGGTCGGGTTTCTGTTGCAGTACTACGACATCATCAGGATCGCCCGCGAGGTACAGGAAGACCTCGGGCTAGTCGAACCGGGACTGCCTATCGAGGAGAATCCACCGGGCCGAGGGCGCGGTTCGTCAGTCGCCCTGCTGATCGGATGCCTGACCGGCCTGTCGCATATCGACCCACTCAAATTTAAACTGCGGCTCGATCGGTTCCTGCCCGAAACCGACGATGGAGAAAAGCTGGCACCGCCGGACATCGACCTCGACTTCCCTCGCGAAATACGTGCTGAATTAATCCTCAGGATCCACGAGCGCTGGGGCTACGAGCGCGCCGTGCTAACGGGGATGATCTCAACCTATCGAATACGCGGGGCCGTGCGCGATCTGGGCAAGGCACTGGGCATAGCTGAAGACGATCTGGGTCGCCTCAACAAGCGACTCGATGGTCACAGTTCAATACCCGCTCTCGCAAAAGAAATGGCCGAACTCCCCGAATTTCGAGATCGCGTAGATGCGCCCGCCTGGCAGATGCTAATAGAGCTGGCCCAACAGCTAAACCACTTCCCAAAATACCTCGCTCAACACCCCGGCGGGATGATTCTCTCGGCGCGGCCCCTGTCCGAAACCGTGCCTCTGCAGCGCAGTGCCATCGACGGTCGGTACATATGCCAGTGGGACAAAAACGCCTCCGAAGACGCCGGATTTGTGAAGATCGATTTCCTTGCCCTGGGAGCACTGTCACAACTAACGGAAGCACTTGAACTGATACGAAAGCGAACTGAAAAAAGAGTCGATGTGTCACGTATCGATTTCGAAGATCCCGCGGTCTACACCGACATTCACAACGCCGACACAATCGGCGTGTTCCAGATCGAATCGGCTGCACAAATGCAGACCGTCACTCGCCTACGCCCTCGCAACCTGACCGAGATGGCATGGGAAGTCGGAGCGGTTCGACCGGGTGTCGGTGTAAACGATGGCGTGACCCTGCTGATCAGGCGCCACATGGGTAAAGACCCTGACTGGAAGTTCGATCATCCCCTGGAAGAACAGGCACTTGGTCGCACATACGGGGTACCGCTCTACCAGGATCAACTCGGCGAACTGGCTATGTATGTCGCCGGTATGACCGCGGTTGAAGGAGACCAGATGCGCAGGGCCTTCACCCGCCGAAACACCGAACGGCACGTTGCTCACTGGAAGGAAAAGTTCATTGCCGGCGCACTTGCAAACGGGGTACCGATCGATGCCGCAGAGAGAATTTTCGGTAAGTTCCACGGCCTCTACCAGTTTCCAGAAGCCCACGCCTTTGCCTTTGGCGTGACGGCCTACCAGATGTCATGGCTGAAGCACTATCACCCGCTCGAGTTTTTCATCGGACTGTTCAACAACCAGCCGATGGGCTTCTACAACCTGGAAACACTTAAAGAGGATGCGGTGCGACACGGTGTCAAAGTGCTGGGTCCAGACGTGAACCTTAGCGATGCAAAGGCAGTTATCGAAAATGGTGCGCTGCGAATGGGGCTGACCCACGTGGCAAAGCTCAGAGACGCTACTGCAACACCGATTCTCAGGGCGCGGGCTGAGGTCAGCAGCCAAAAATTCACTTCACTCGCTGATTTCATGACCAGGACCGGTACTCAACAGGAGGTTTTGGACCTCCTCTCAGCGGCAGGTGCACTCGACAGTTTCGACGATATGGCAAGGTCTGACTCAGATCCGCCAGTAGTCGCAGATCGGCGGCACCTCCGGTGGGAGTCGGGCCTGCGCTATCGACCTCGCGGCGAAAAGAGAGACGGCTCACGCCAGTTGGCCTTCGAAATGCCGGTCGAGCAGGATATGGTCGCCCTTCCTGAAGAGTCGAGTTGGGACCGCATGATCGGCGAGTACTCAGCGACGGGTGTTCACCCCGAGGGCCACCTGATGATGAAGATCAGGCCACATCTGCCGTCGAACGTAATACGAAGCGACGAGGTCAGGAACTATGCCAATGGCGATCGGATTTCGGTGGCGGGTCTCGTGATCCGGCGGCAAAAACCGAACGGCAAGACGGTGTTCATCACACTCGAAGATGAATTCGGCCACTCACCTCTCATAGTCTGGCCGGCGATGTACCAGCGCTTCAAGCTGGAGATCAAGGAGTCGCTGCTACTGGCAGTGGGCACGATTTCCAGGCGCGAGGGAACGATGAACATAGTCGTCGAGAACATCACGCCAATCCCCGAATCAATCCCGCAGTTCCATTCCCGCGACTGGGGCTAAGTGGCAACGCCACGCTTACTTCGGCGGGGTTTGCTGCACGCTAAATCGCGGCCATGCGGGTCGATGACGAAAATCTAGTGCTACAGTGCCGCCAGCACGGCATCTGACCGTAAATACAGCGGGTGTCTCGGCTGACCGAGCTTCGTGAGCCCGAAACATCGGGCCGATTTACCCGATGTTACGAGCAGATTGCGAACAGCGGTGGTCCGATCGTCTGTCGCATGATTGCCCCAGGCAAACACGACGACGTTCGCACGCTCGACCGCCCCAAGAATCTCGCGATCACTCTCGGAACCAACAGGATCGTCGCTTACGAATAACTCGGCAGGCTCGGCGGTCCGAAACGCGTAGAGATTAACGACCTCAAGTCGCCCGAACCCCTCGCGAAGTGCAAACGAAACACACCTGCGGATGGTTGGGTCATCATGTTCTGCGTCGGCGCTCGACGGATTCAGCATGATGAACAGGCAAGTCGAATCACCGCCAAACTCGCGTGTCAGCAGATAACGATAGTTGCCGCAGGCAGAGAAGCGAGCGCGGTTTCGTTCGTTGACAGGCTTGATCGCTAACATGGCTTGATTGTCACGACTCTGACAACAACGGATTACGCCAGTGCGATAACGCATCAAGTAACTGAGTACCAATCTCAGGAATTATCGGGTAGTTGTCCAGGTTTTCCGGCTTCACCCATTCGAATCCTGTATGCAAACTGGAGTCTCGGTCGAGAGCCAGTCGGGGTTCATCCCTGCAACCGGTCGGTATTCAAAAAAGAAATCAAGCCGTTGGACATCGCCCACGTAAATGGATCGGATATCGTCAGGGATTGCGATTCCTTTGGAAGGCTGGTGCTCGTGAACGGCCAGCAGTCGTCCCACGTCGACGTCCAGCCCAGTTTCTTCCAGGACCTCCCGCCTTGCGTTTTCCGCCAACGTCTCGCCCGGTTCATGTCCACCGCCCGGAAACAGATAGAGCGTCTCCTCACCTCGCTCGTACCTCAAAAGCAGTATCTTGCCATCGACCAGCACGACTCCCCGAGCACCAATGCGCGCCTCCGTTCGACCAATGGTCGGGATGGACCTGCTCATTCATTGCGACCCCCAGTTTTTGACATCGACTCGGAAACGCTCACCGGCCGTGACTCGACAGGCGTTATTGCGAGGCGATTCCAAAATCATAAACAAACCCGGCGGGGCGCAACACGCTAAAAGATTCACCGCTATTGTTGGCAACTGTCATCAGTACACTCCCCCGCCTGGAAGTGTGCAGCCATCGGTTGCGTTCAGGTACCTGATTACGCCCATCTGACAGAGGCTCGGCCATTTACAAGGTCACTCTCGGGGTTACAATCCCGCCGTTGCCTGTACCACTAGTATCGACTTTAGGCAACTGCCTGAACAATCCCCTCGGAGAAATCGAATGACCATTGACGTCGCAACCGGCATCGCGAGAATCCTCAAAGCTGAAAACGTGCCATGGGTCTCGACGTTTCCGGTTAGCAAGGTCAACAACTCGTTCGGGCGCGAGGGATTGAAGCTCCTGATGATGCGGGACGACCGGTACGCCGTCAGCGTCGCCGACGCCTACTCAAGGGTCAACAACGGCAACAAGATTGGTGTTTGCACATTCTCGGGGGGTATCAACGCTGCTGGTGCACAGGTGGCATATTCGGGAATCGCACAGGCCTACGAAGACGGCTCCCCGGTACTCTGCATCGTCGATGCTGTTGCGGCCGGTGCAACTGAAAACACGAGGTTCGACCAGGCGGCCAGCCTGCGCGGCGTGTCGAAATGGTACGGCTACATCGACAAGCCTGAGCGAGTACCCGAGTTCATGCGACGGGCCTACACAATGCTCAGGACAGGTCGACGCGGACCCGTCGTACTCGGCATTCCGAACGCCGCAGCGACTTACGACGAGACAGTTGATCCCTATGTTTCACCGAAAGGTTGGAGGTCGCTTCCCGACCCGGCCGATGTAAAAATCGCTCTGAATGCCCTGGCCTCTGCGAAAAAACCTCTCCTTTTTGTTGGAGAAGGCGTCCTCTACGCGAACGCTACTGAGGAGTTGCGGGAGTTCGCCGAGAAAGCGAACCTGCCCGTCGTCACCACTCTAAAGGCAAAGGGGGCCTTTCCGGAAAATCATCCGCTGTCCGTAGGCGTGCGCGGCGACCACGTTGTGAAATACATGGAAGAGTCGGACGTTTTCATTGCCGTCGGCGCGAGCCTTTCACCCGGCCGCTTCGGACACGGGGTACCCGGCTCGGTCAACAAAACGATCATCCAGTGCAACATCGACGAATTCGACATCAACCGAATCTACGAAACGTCACACGCCATCGTAGGCGACGCCCGTGAAACTCTCGGGGCGTTGATTGCGGGACTGGACGCCAACTCGAACGGTCGGGCCAGCGTGGTCGAAGCGATAAAGGCAGAAAAAGAGATCGGGACTGCAAAGTACCGAGAGGCCATGGAGTCGGACGAAACGCCGATCAATCCCTACCGGGTTTACGGCGATCTTATGAAGACGCTCGATCGAAACAACTCGTTTGTCACGCACGAGTCTGGCAACACGCGGGACCAACTCAGCACTTCCTACGAAACGCTTATCCCGAGGGGTTTCCTCGGATGGGGCAACGTGTCGTCGCTGGGCTTCAGCTTTCCTGTGGTCATGGGCGCCAAGCTGGCCTTCCCGGAGCGTCAGTGCGTGGCCGTTATCGGTGATGCGGCGCTCAGCTACATGCTCGGTAACTTCGAAGTGTTAAACCGCCTGGAGCTTGGACTCACGATCGTCCATATCAACAACGGTGGGTTCTCGGGCTATGGTCCCGGGTTCTGGGGCGCCGGTCACGATCCCTTTACTTTCGACGTTCTCGGCCACGACCAGATCAACATGACCGGAGCCATCAAGGAGATCGGCTGGAACACTGAACGTGTGACGGAACCCTCCGAGGTGATCCCGGCCCTGGAGAGAGCGTTCGCCGTCAACCGGGAGAACAAGCCTGCCTATATCGAGGTGATCGCAAGCCAGTTCCCGATCTACGGCAACTGGGCGTCAGGTTGAACCAGTAACTTTCATCCCCGCCCCGATATCCGGCCAGAAAAAATCTCGGAGAGTTCCGGGAATCGCCCTGTTCGGCTCGCTGCGAGCGGTGTCTGGCCAGTGCTGTCTGCCAGGTCCGGATCGGCACCGGCCTCGAGTAAGAGCTTCACTGCCCTGCCCTGGCCGCTCCGGATGGCTATGATCAATGGCAGTCGCCCAGTTCCTGTGGGGTGGTTCGCGTCTGCGCCCGATTCCAGTAACAGGCTAACAACCTCATCTCGCTCTCTGACCAGAGCCCAGTGAAGCGCAGTCCAGCCTTTGAAATCGACTTCGTTGACATCGACGCCGTCGGAAATCTTCGCTTTTAACGCCGCGATCGAAGCACGCTTAGCGACCAGCGCGGGAAGACTCGGAGTGTCCGTCACCCAATCCGCCGCAGCTTCGTGTACCGACCACCGATCAGCCACTCGGTGACGTAGATGTTGCCAGCGCCGTCAGTAGTGATCCCGTGGGGACTGTTGAACAGCCCATCCGCCAATCGGCTGGTCCGGCGTGGCACACCGTTTTCGTCGGGCTCGTTCGGCCATCCCGGCTCGGCAGAAACGGGTGTGTTGTCACCCAGGTAGCCGACCAGTTCATCGTTGGGACCAACGATTGTCACACGGGCATTCAACTCTCCGACCAGTAAATTCTCGCCATAGTCGGCGAACACCGTCGGACGGTCGAAGTAATCGGCCCCCAGCGTCCGAATATAGCCACCCTCCATGTTGAAAACCTGCACACGCCCATTTGCCCGATCAGCCACCAGCAACTCGGGATTCCCTGATCTCGTGTCGATCCAGAGCGAATGTGGGCAGTTGAACCTCCCGGCGCCGGAAACACCGTCGATCGTCTGGATGTACTCACCCGCCGATGTGTATCGGTGGACCAGGCTCTCGCCATAACCGTCGGCTACCCAGATATCGCCGTTGCCGTCCCGGAGGTCGTCGAAGGCAATAACGCTGGTCGGAGAAAACAGCCCGTCCCGGTACTGTTTGATGGACGGTGCAAAAAACTCCATCTCGACCCGGCCCGACATCGAAATCCGTACGACTTTTCCACGGGGCGGATCTGGCATGTACTGGTAGTTGTAGCCGGGATCACGCTTACGCCCGTTATCGGCGATCCAGATCGACTGGGTAATACCTCGTGTCTCGAGCGTCATCCCGTGGGCTTCAATAACCGGGACCTCGAACGACCGAACGAACTCACCATCGGTAGTAAGAATTAATACCAGCGACTCTGCAGGGTGGAATGTAACGACCTGGCCCTCGGCCGAAAACGCCATCCCGTGGTGCGCCCAGCCGCTCGAAACCGAACCGGGCGAGGGCAACCGTGCCCAGTCGCCAACCCATTCGAACTCCAGATCTCCAGCCGATATCTGCATTCATGATCCCCGATCGCGCAACTCGCCGATCTATCTACACTGCTTGAGGAACGACCCGTTCAGGTGGGCTTTATTGTCTCGAAATGTGTCTTGCTGAGCACTTCCTGAATCTCGAATATCGATCCTTTGTCGTCAGGTTTGGGTTCGGCAATCCGAACCGGCGCGCCGTTGAACCGCGGCACGTTGCCCCCGGTTCCCCGCAGCATGTTTGCCTGCCACTTGTCCCAATCACCGTAACCGCCAATCGGGAACGAGTCTGCCGCAGCATAGCCCATAAGCAGCAAACGGCGGGAGTTGGCCGACATGTTCGGCGCAGACCCGTGAAGTGCCCGGACGTGATGCAGTGAAATATCGCCTTCGTTGAGAAGGATCTTCCCTGCAATGCCCATGTCGACATCTGACATCTGAACTGCACCGACGAACACGCCGTTTTCGTGGTGGTCGTAGGCGGGTCCCCTGTGAGAACCCGGCACGACCATAAGGCAGCCGTTTTCTTCGGTCATTGGATCGATCGCAACGCCTACTTCCAGGATGTCGTCGTTGGTGGCCGGGTAAAAACCCAGTCGGTGTGCCATTCGACCTGGGCGCCGCCACCGGGAGCTTTGTTATTCAGCTTCGTGTGGTGATGGCGAATGTTCCCACCAATCAACTGCTCAAGAATGTCGAGCAACCTGGGATTTCGCATCGCACGGTTGTAGGCCTCGTGATGCATATGAGGGTTCTTGATTCGGCGAAGTTTCGGAGTGTCGAAGGAATGGCCCGCTCTCAGGTCGATATCGAAAATGTCGGTATGGTCCGACTCGTGGCGGGATTTTTCGACGAATTCGTCTGTTACTTCCTGCAGCTCGCGAATTTCCGCCTGCGTGTACACCTCGCGGACCGCCAGGTAGCCGTCTCGGTTGTACTGATCGATCTGATCCCGGTTCAGTGTCTTCGGCATGCGCTTCCTCACGTATCACTACGATTCAAAAAGATGGCGAAAGTTTAGGCGAGAGTGACTTAACGGGCAAGGACATGCGCGAATTTGTCGACGTCGAAGTATTTGACTCAGGCACAAGTTACTGTAACACTGTAACACAGGAGCTAAAGTATCATGCCTACAGTGCGAATCGATCAAGAAGTGTATGAATGGCTGCAAAACCAGGCAACTGCGTTCGAGGATACACCGAACACTGTAATGAGGAGAATCGCCTCATTGGATCACAGTACTGTGGTCCAAAAACTTGCCAACAATAAAAACAAACCCGGCACTGGCGGACCTTCAGTGAGAGGGCGTCAACTAGCCATCCGAGAGAGGTTGAATGTTAAAAAGGCGTATTACCACTGGGAAGGAACTTTCTTCGAAAAGGTGCGAGAGTTCCCTGCGGCGTTGTTTGATCGATTCGGTTACGTAGTATTCGACAGCGAACAAAAATACTTGAACGACCCAAAGGTGTTTGTCGGCAAAAAGACAAACATCCCTAGCCGTATCAACACTTTCACTGAATATGTCAAAATGAGTCGACCGGCGTTCTAGGCCTCCTGCCCTCGCCGTGCCCAGTCGTCGTTTACGAACATGTTGAGGCCGGGATCCGCTATCACGCCTGCTGGCGTGTAATTCGGCGGGTTCGCCCGGATGAAATCCTCGTCGAGTTCGATGCCCCAGCCCGGCTTGTCCGGCACGGGGAAGTAACCGTCAACGACCTCTGGATACCCCGAGCCAGCCTTCTTTACGTGCGGATCTGCGAAATCGTTGAAATGCTCGAGAATCTTGGCATTTCGGAGCGTCAGGCAGAGGTGCAATGCCGCCATCGTCGAAACTATCCCGCCAACGTTGTGAGGCGCCACCATGATCGAGTAGATCTCGGCCGTCGAAGCGATCTTCTTTGCCTCGAAAATGCCACCCGACTGCGTGATGTCCGTCTGCAGAACGTCTACGTTTTGCGCTCCCCAGATCTCGCGGAACTCGGGTGCGCCATACAACCGCTCGCCCGTTGCAATCGGCAGGGACGTGTGCTGCCTCACAGACTGCAGGGCCGGAACATCCCCGGGCCGCACCGGCTCCTCGATCCAGCCGATGTTGTACTTCTCGATATGACGCGCGATTTCCCGCGCCTGTACCGGTGCAAACCTCCCGTGCATTTCGATCATGATCTGAGCTCGGGTTCCAGCAACCGACGCCACTGCCTCGATCAGGTCGAGCGACCGATAAAACTCCGGTCGTTCCAATTCCATATCGCCGTTGCCAAACGGATCGAACTTCATGCCGAGGTACCCGCGGTCAACAACTTTCCGGGCAGCCTCGGCAAAGCTCGCCGGGGACCTTTCAACCGTGTACCAGCCATTAGCATATGCAGGGATACGATCCTTGACCTGTCCACCGAGAAGTTTGAATACTGGCTGCCCGCAGGCCTTGCCGATAATGTCCCAGAACGCCAGCTCGACAAGTGCAAGTCCGGTGTAGACAACCTCTCCGGGTTTCCCGAAATCGAGCAACGTCATTCGACGATAGAGTGCTTCAATATTGAACGGGTCGTGCCCGATGAAGTGTCGCTCCGCGTCTTTCAGATATTCGATGACTGTATGCGTCTTGCCGAGTACACGGGCCTCGCCAATCCCCACGATCCCTTCGTCGGTCTCAATAATGCAGTAAGTCAGGTTTCGCCAGGGCGTGCCCAGCACCAGGGTTCGGAATCCGGTGGTCTTCATGCTCGTCTCGTAGGAAAAAATCGATGTTGGAGTGGCTGTCGGTAGCTGCGGACATATTTCAGTCGGATCATTCTATTGGCAATTTCCACCGATAGTGACGAGCTTCGCAAAACGCGGCTGCGTGCCAGATCAGGGTGATATGCTCTGCCCTCTTTCGCCTTCAGTGTTTTATCGAGATTCGCATGGTCGATTCCGCAGAGACAAATATTAAGGCACTGGCCAAAACAACCGGTGCCATCGCAAAGTTCAAAACAAGCGCCGCTGTTTTTCAAGCATCCGGATTTTCATGGCTGCTCGCTGCCAACGCCGCGATGTTCGCCGGGTTCCAGATGCGCAACATGGGCCAGGCATGGCTGGTACTGGAGCTTACCGACTCTGCGTTTCTCGTCGGGCTCGTCAACGCAATGCCATCGATGGCGCTATTGCTGTTGTCGCCATTTGGTGGAGTGCTTGCAGATCGATACTCGAAGAAAACTGTCGCGTTTCGCGGTCGATTTTTCGTGATGTTGATTTCGTTCGGTGTTGCCTTCTTGGTCAGTTCGGGCGCAGTACTGGTATGGCACCTGCTGATCACCGGGTTCGCACTCGGCGTTGCGTTTGCGCTCAGCAATCCGGCTTCGCAGACAATCGTCATGGATATCGTCGGACGGACCAGGATGGTCAGTGCGGTTTCGTTGAACAACACCGTTTCAAACCTCGGGGTGATGGTCGGTTCGGCCATCGGTGGTGTGCTGCTTGCCACATATGGCAATGCTGCCATTTTTTGGCTGACCGCCGGGATCTACGTCGTTGCGTGGGTCGGATTCTTCGGAGTCCCTGGCAAGGCTCCGAGTCAATCTGCCACGGGCGAAGCTGGTTGGTCATCTGCGTTCTCCCAGATGTCGGACGGCCTCAAGTACGCCTGGAGAACTTCAAGGGTTAAATGGCTGTTGTTCACACTTACAGGAGCGATGTTCTGGGGCGTAGTTCAACCGCTGATTCCAGTATTTGCACGAGACATTCTCGAGGTTGGCCCTTCCGGGTTCGGGGCACTGATAGCTGCGACTGGCGCGGGCGCTCTCGCCGGTGCGCTTGTAATTTTCATAGCGGGGAATCTTCCTAAAAAGGGATTGCTCGTAATTCTGTCGACAATCGTGATCGCGATCTGTTATTCGCTGTTCGCAATATCAGAGGTTTTCGCCGTTTCCCTGGTGGTTCTTGCCGTTTCCGGCCTCGCCGGATCTGTGTGGATGACCTCGATATTCACGTTGTTACAGATGACCGTAGACGAAGAAATGCGGGGCCGAGTCATGGGGCTTGCGATGTCGGCCGCAATGCTTCTGGGATTAGGATTCATGATCGGTGGTCTTCTTGCCGATGTTTACGGACCAAGGGTTGCTCTGCACGTTTCGGCCGGGCTCTGGATCCTGTGGGGACTGATCGCCTACTGGCGATCGCCGGAACTGCGAAATGCAAATTGACTTCGTAAGGCAAATCCACCACCGTGATCAACAGAATTCGAACCACGGCGCGAAAAAAACGTCGGTATCCCGTTTTAACAACAAAAGAGAAACTTCATGCCACTTCATCCCCAGGTAAAAAAACTAATGGACCGGCGAGGCGCTCTTGGATTTCCTGACAACCAGGACGTTTCACCTGAACAGGCGAGAGCGAATTCCAGGGCAGGAAGGCTGGCCATTCCTTCTGAGCAGGAGCAGGTCGGCGAAATATCCGAGCGATCCATTCCGGGAGCCGCTGGCGATATTCGGATCCGCATTTATCGACCTCTAACCGCAGGGCCCCACTCTTTGGTCATGTTGTTTCACGGTGGTGGATGGGTCGTCGGAGACCTGGATACTGAAGACTCGACGTCTCGCGGTCTTGTGAACCGAGTGAATGCTGTGGTTGTCTCGGTCGACTACCGCCTGGCTCCGGAAACCCGATTCCCCGGTGCCCCCGAGGACTGCTACGCAGCAACCGTCTGGGCAATCGAGCATGCACAAGAGCTAGGTGTCGACGCGTCTAAACTGGCGGTTGCCGGTACCTCGGCGGGAGGCAATCTGTCAGCCGCAGTTGCTCTGATGGCCCGCGACCGGGGCGGACCGGCGATCAAACACCAGGTGTTGTTCTGTCCGGTAATCGACTACAGTTTCGACCGATCATCGTACATCGCAAACGCGACGGACTATGGGCTGACTCGAAATGGCATGATCTGGTTCTGGGAGCAGTACCTCGGACCGGGTGGCGAATCGAGCGGACACAGCCCGTATGCCTCGCCCATACGTGCTGAAAATCTGGCAGGCGTTGCCGATGCAACCGTGATAGCCGCCGAATACGATCCACTCCTCGATGAAGCCGCCGACTACGCCAACTCCCTGAAAGCAGCGGGTGTCGATGTGACCTACACCGCCTACGCCGGCATGACCCACGGCTTCAACGGTTCGTTTGGACTTATCGATGCAGCTCGCAAAGCCTGTGACGAGGCCTCAGGTCGCATCCTTGCCTCGTTCGCAAAGTAACCTGGCTTAAACATGAAACCTCCCCGGAATAGCAACGTTGGGCTAAGCCTAAAGCTGACTCACCAATTGGTCTGTCGTTAGCTCAGAACTGGCGACGATGCGGAAGTAGAGAAGCGCCTCCGTAATAAGTTTCTGAGAGTCACTGCCGTTCCATTGGGTTCCACGCCGGGACCAACGACGCCTCGCGTCGCCGCGTCTTTTGATAGTAAATCTGGCGTGATTCGGTGACTACCACAACAGAAATGCCCGAAATAGTTTCGAGTCCTGGGCCTGGCAACACCTCATCGGAATGCTAAGGTTTCGAGGTTATTTGGCTCTGCTCAGGGGCATCGATTGTCGCGCTCCCCTGGACGAGCCCTGTCCAGCCCAGTATCCATCCTCAGAGGCATCACACTGTGTAACACTTCAAGTAAGCCAGGTGCGTGCGATTACGATCACTGGGATTCACCAAGGGCTGAAATCAAACTGTGGCACACGGCAATTGATTGCCCTGGCTCATCACCCTGGCAGAGTAAGACCATGTTGCCGAAAACCACGAAATCGGCGTAGTTGGGAATCCGTGACCCACTCCAGGCGGCGAGATCGGCGGTCCCACCACTTGACAGTCGAATTCTGTCCTTCGCACCTTCTTTCCACGTGGTTGTTTCTTCGTCAACGTTGGCGTCTTTACCCGAGACTTCTTCTGCAAGCCCGGCCCCCAGTTCGACCGCTTCAGCGTGACTTGCATAGAATCTCGCCTCGATGTCTTTTGGGCCCGAATCGTCGCGGATAAACCCGTACCAGGCGTCGACCCCTCCCGGGAGGTCGACCACGTCGTATTGCCTTGACAGTTTCATGCCGGCGGCGCGCAAATCGTCGGCTGTGAAGACTCGAGCATCGGGCACAACCCGTCTCAGCGATGCACTGGAATTGTCACTCCCACACGCGGAAAACATGACCGTTGCGAGCAACAACAGCGCGATAAACGCGAACAGTTGGAGCTCTACGCGGCCCGACGGTGTGCCTATTTTTGCGATAGACGGATCACGAAACTCCGACATTCCCGTCCTTGCCAGCAGCCAGCTCCGACTAATTTGAACCTTTGTTCTGAAGTTGCTTCTCAGCGAAATCACCGACTAATGGCAACTTGTAACGCTCTCCCTTGTATGCCCTGTACATAAGGAATAGCCACAGAATCAGAGTGCCGATCCAGACGATAAAACCGAGAATTCCTCCGACACCCGGTACTAACGGAGCCACGATCGAAAGGATCATTAATCCGACAAAAACGACGACTGATTGCATCGCGTGAAATCGGACGAAACTGTTCTCTTTTTCGATCAGCAGGAACACTATCCCGGATAACCATCCAACGGCGTAGGTCAGTAATCCGGCAAAATTCTGTTCGATACCCAGACTGGTCTCGTCGGAATCATTTCCTGAGTTTGGGTTTCCGTTTGCATTCGACTGGTCAAAATTGTCAGACATGATCTGTCCCTCAAGCTAGATACAAACTTCGTGAGCAGTACCTGTAACACGAATTTGACCGGACTCCGCCCGATCAAATTTGTCCTGTTCTTCTCGGCGAGCGTCAGTCGGCATAAGTCGAAAACTTCAACTCCTGCTGCGTCTTGACATCGAGAAGTACGCTCTTGCCCTCATCAAAGTTGATTTGACGTGCCCGGGTGAGCGCAGGACCTATTTCGTTCGGGTCCTCGATCTTGATCCCCACTCCACCAAGCGCTTCCGCGACGCCTGCATAGTCGCCGGTCATGTTTCCGGCGCCAAACTCACCCATTGCCGTCGGCAGTGCCCGGTTGTAGCCGCCCATCGTGCCGTTATTCAGCAGAATCGTCGTTATCGGCGCGCCATTTCTATTCGACGTCTCGAGATCGAGACCTGACATGCCGAACGCGGCGTCTCCCATGAAGTTGACGCAAAACTTGCTGGGATCGGCGATCTTTGCACCGATCATCAGCGGGATCCCGTATCCGAGGTGTGTGCTCTTGCCCCAGCCGATATAGCTGTGTGGAACTGTCGCAGTGTAGAACGGCATCACCTGGTCACGGGGATGACCGGCGTCGTGTGTAAACACCGTCGTCTCATGATCGATCGCCTTATTGATTTCGTTTACCAGGCGGTACGGGTTTATCGGACGCATATCGGAATTGAGCAGGGATGCCCAATCATCGAGCCACTCCTTCTTTACCTGGGCGACCGCTTCCCGGATCGAGCTATCGGACTTCCGTCCCTCTTCGCCGATCTCGGTTTTGATCTCGTCGACCAGCATGCACAGGGTCTTCTGGGCGTCGCCGACCAATCCGATATCGGTCGGGTACTCCTTGTCTATATCGGCCGAGTTGTTCGTCGAGTGGATCAGTGTCTTTCCGGAAGGAATGTTGATGCCGTAGTTGGTTTTCGACAGGCTTGCGCCAATTGCGAGGAGTACATCGCTGGCTTTCAGCCACTCCCAAACGGCTTTTGGCGCAGTCCGATTCGCGGCGCCCAGTGAAAGCGGGTGTCGTTCATCGATGGCCGACTTACCTGGCATCGTGGTTATCACCGGGATTTGCGTCAGCTCCGCCAGCTCGGTCAACTTGGCGGATCCACCCGCATACAGCACGCCCTGGCCGGCCCATATGACCGGTCGTTTTGCACCGAGTAAAACCTTGACGGTTGCGCGCAGCTCGGCCTTCGAAGGTGCGGTGATGTACTTCTGTGGAGACCCGAAGTTATCGAGATTTGTAACCTCTCCACCCATGGCATCGCGTTGCATCTCAAGCAAAACCGGGCCAGGTCGACCGTTTTTCAGCGCGGAAATTGCCTGCCGCATCAGTCCCGGGATTCGTTCCACCTTATTGATGGACCCCGTCCACTTCATGATCCCACGGTAGTTTGCAGGGGCCGAAAAGTTTGGAACCGTATCGGTCACGTCTGTTCCGGGTCCGTCGGGCAAGAAAATAATGGGCACACCATCGGCCCAGGCCTGTGCAAAACCACCAAAAGCATTCTCGGCGCCAGGGCCGCCCTGGCAGGCAAAAACCCCGTACTTACCTTTCTCAGCCATCAGTCGCGAGAAGCCGTCCGCCGCCATGATTCCACCGCGTTCCTGCCGGAACACCACCGGACGAATTCCGACCTTGGCGACGGCTTCGATCAGCGGGTTAGACGGAAAACATGCCAGCCATTCGAATCCTTCCTGTTTCAAGATGTTCGCTATCGCATCGTAGCCATTCATGCGCCAAGTCTCCTGGGAAGTGATCGAGCGCCTAGCCGAAATTAGCAGCGCTGAGTAAAGCGTGGGAAAACCCGGTCAGTTTAGGCGCGCTGCAAGGGCTACGCAATTTGGAAACGATGTCGCGATATCCGGGGAAAAAACGCGCAAAATCTCGCAAAGAAATAACTATGAGTCCATGTGACTGCCAGGGGTAAGGTCACGAAATCTGCCTCATCACGGTGTCACATGGAAACGAATTCGGAATCGAATATCGTTCCTGCATGTCGCCACAGCCCGCCTGAAGCGCCGGGGAGATCGAACAAATATGCCTGTCCACAACACAATGCACGAAGGAATAGTCGGCACGACGAGGATCAAAGTTGTCGGCGTCGGTGGAGGCGGTCAGAACGCCGTCAACCGCATGTATCGAGAGCGAGTTCCCGAGGTCGAGTACATCTCGGTGAACACCGACTCGCAGGCACTTGATGCCGCTTCGGTCCCGATCAGACTTCGTGTCGGCGACCAGACGGCGCGCGGTCTGGGTGTCGGTGGTGATCCCGCCAAGGGTCGACAGTGCCACGAAGAAGATCGTGACGAGATCCGGGAGATCCTAAAAGATTCCGACCTCGTTTTCGTTGCGGCCGGTATGGGCGGAGGGACCGGCACCGGTGGCGCACCCGTCGTCGCCGAAGTTGCTCAAGAACTGGGCGCCCTAACTGTGGGAGTGGTAACCAAGCCCTTCGCATTTGAAGGCGCGGTCCGAAAGAAAAAGGCACTCGAGGGTATCGAGATGCTGCGGTCCAGGGTCGACACACTGATCGTCATCCCGAACGACCGGTTACTGGCGATTTCAGATGAACAGCTCACCATGGATCGAGCCTTCAAGCTCGCCGACGATGTTCTTCGACAGGGCATCCAGTCAATTGCAGAACTCATCCTGGTTCCGGGAGAGATCAACCTCGACTTCGCAGATGTTCGCGCCGTCATGGACAACGCCGGACCAGCGTGGATGGCTATCGGCAAAGGATCCGGTGAAAACCGAGCTGTCCAGGCCGCAATGCAGGCTATCAACTCACCTCTACTCGAGGTCGAGATCGCGGGCGCCAGGGGCGTAATTTTCAACATCACCGGTGGCAACGACCTGACTCTCGATGAGGTGCAGCGTGCCTCAGAAGTCATCGCCGCAACCGTCCACCCGGACGCCAATATCATCTTCGGGACGGTCACCGACCCCAAGATGGAAAATGAAGTAAAACTCACGATCATAGCCACAGGATTCCCCGTCGCGGGCGAACTCGAAGCGGAGTCGGCGACACTGGCCCGACAGGCGCTCGAAGACCCGGCGTCAATGGCAATTCCGCCCTTCCTTAGACACCACCCGGCTGCGCAGAGACGCTACCGCAATGGTGGCATGTACAGGGATCAGGAACATGCGGCCATCTCTGCCGACGACTAGGTGCCACAGGCACTTTTACGGCGGCGCTGCGACTGCGGTTCGGAACTACCGATCGATTCGGTGAAAAAGTAAAAATCATGAAGGGGCAGATACACTCTGCCCCTTCTGTTTTACACGGGTCGCAGGCTTGTGTCGTGCCTACTGTGGCAGAGCGTCCAACGCCCTGTTTGCCAGTGCGCTTGGTCCGGCGTAGCGCGTGTCGGCGACCACGTTGAAGGCATCTGCAAGTTGAGGCAAAAGCTTCAGTGGTGCGGGAGAAACTCGGTACCGGAACTTTGCGACGCGTTTCGTAATGCGTTCAGCCAGCGGTCCCGACTTCGCGCGCTGAGCCGCGTTTTTCAACGATGCGCCCATTTCGACCACACCCACCATGGTGCGGAATTCACACTCGGAACCGCCCTTGATGTAACACTGAAGTGTTTTGGCGATGTTCGTCGAGGCCTCGATGAACAACGGCTCCGATTCTTCGAATACGCACACGAGGCCCGGCTTTTCACCGAGCATCCACGTGCCCTCTTCGGTCAGCGCCGAAACGTCGCCATCCACAAGGTCGGTGAACAGCGACTCCCATTTTCCCAGGTGTGCAGGTGTGAATGTAGGCATTGAATCTCCGATTGAATCGGCACATTCTATTGATGAATGGATTCACCGGGGGAATTAATGGCTGTTGACCGGCCCGCCTCGCCGCTGTCCAGCGCAACTACCCGTGATCTCAACCTTGTGTGACCGAAATTATATTCGTGCGACCGGCCCAACCGAGGTGTACCGTACCAATGCCCACTCCGGTGTCCATCCTGGAACTGTTCACCAGCTGACTCGGTCGTATCCTTCACAACCGGACTTATGGCAGTAAAAGCGCCACTGACAAACGACAGATCAGAACATCATGGGGCACCAGGGTGCCCTGACCGTCGCGAACATTCTATCGGCGAGGGCTACTGCGCCTTCCGTATTCTCTTCGACTCGTCCAGCTCGCTCGAGGTGCGCAAGCTTCGCACCACCAAGGTAGATCGTGGCCAGGGACGCAGTGGGAAGCGTGATGTCTGCCGATTTAATGGTGGCCAAACATTTAGCGCCATCGGGTCCACCGCTCAACTCGAAGCGACCTCCCCACTCGGGAATAAACGAATCTTCGACCTCGAACACCAGGCTACCTTCAGCCAGGTAGGTGCGGGAAGCCAGTGCCTCAGCGACGTCCATCAGGCGGTACCAGACCCCGTCATAAGGCTTGCGTTGCAATTGCCGTGGATCGTCCAGCATCCAGGGCAAACTATCGTCTGCCGGTGATCTCCACGTGCTGAGCCTATCGTAAAGGTCGATGTTCAGCAGGTGAGTCCAGAGCGCAGCGTGCGACGCGGCCGAACTGTGAACCACATCGTCAGCGTTCACCAGGCCGTGTGTCTGCTCGCCGAACACGCGAAGCTCTTTCAGGAAGTATTTTGCGTACCCCATCGCTTTGCCATCCTCCTCGTAGACGACAACCCACGGCTTACCCCAGTCACCATTCGCTTCATTAAGTCCGTGGATAAATCGATCCCACGATATATCGCGTCGACGGGGTATCCCAATATGGTGCTGCACGGCCGACTCCCATGCTGCTGGCAATACTTTTCGCGCTTCTTCGCGATCCACAAACCTGACTTTGCCTGGTATTTCAGGTTTGTGCTTCAACACCGCTTTCCTGGTGTCGATCAAGAAGTTTTCGTTCTGGATCGTCGCACCGTAGCCGTAGCGTCCGTAAATAATGCTTTCGGACGCCCACAATGAAGCGACGGGCTGGCCCTTCTCCCGTTCTCGCCGCAGCAACCGCCCCATCATTTCTCTGAGTATTCCCCGTCGGCGATACATTGTCGCAACGGTCACCGCAGTCACACCCGCGTTCTTGATGATCGCTCCGCCGGGTACTCTCGATTCGAATGGAATGGCGGCGGTTGTCCCGACCATGGCGTCGCCATCAAACGCACACATCGCCGACTCGGGCGGGAAACTCTTTATATCGATTTCGTACTGCTCATCGGTTGGCTGGTAATGGCTCCCGAATCCCCGCTCCACCGCTGTCCATAGAACTCTTTGTTCAGCCTGGGTTGCCTGGCGGTATTCGATGTTCATGATTCTCAGACCTGCGCCCGGCGCCTAAAAATAGTGCGCACACCACGGCGCTGAATCGGTAGCAAACATGCCGTGTAATTTTGCCAGCGCACCGGTCGACAGGACGTCGATACGGCCAGCCTCAACGAGCGGACCCGGTGTCGAACCGCCAAGATACAGCGCCGATAAATCGCCCGGTGTCATGACGACATCTGGTCTCTCTGTGGTCTTACTGATAGAGCCCAGTGAATCGTCAACATCGAGCACATACGTTCCAGCAATCGCCGGTTGCGACTGTGATATCAACCCAATTTTCAGGCGGCCGTCTGCGCCGTAGGTCCGCGCTTCCAGCGCCCTCGACACATCGAGCAAACGTATCCACAGTGAGTCGTGTGATTTGCGGTCAAGTCGACGGGGATCAGACAGCATCCACCACAGTGGGTCGTCCGCTGGTCTGTTCTCAGCGGTAATTCTGCCCACAAGATCGAAGTTCAGCAGAAAGCGCCAGAGCGCCGCGTATGCGGTGTCGGTAGTCGAAACCTGCTCCTCCACCATCAACGTGCCCATGTCGGAGTCGCCACGTCTGTGCATACGATATGCCACATATCCGGTCTGCTCACCCCGCTCTTCACAAATGGCAAAAAACAGTGCGCTGGCTCCACCACGGACGCGCTCTTCGTCGAATAGTTTGTACCGCCACCGACCTGGGGTACGGTCGACCGCGCCGGGTGTTTGGCGACGCATCTGATCATAGATACCCGGTAGCAGAGCCGCAGCTTCTCCGACCGAGACAAAGTACACACTCGGGTCGGAATCGTTGTCGTCGCCGGGCACAAACCCGGGTGAATGAGCAAAGGCGCCGAATCGTGGATCAATCTCCCAGTCGTATGCGCCAATTGCGAGCCCGTAGTCGAAACGTCCGTACAGATGTGACTGAGACGCCCAGAGTCCGCTAACAACATCTCCACGTTCCCGCGCTTCATCGTGGATTCGAGACATCATGCTGGAAAACGCACCCTGCCGGCGGTGAGTAACGGATGTGGTCATGTACGCCACACCGGCCATCGGCACAGTCGTCCCACCTGGTACGGTCAAAGAGTACGAATCTGCACCGCCCGTACCGACTATCCGTTGTGATGACGGATCCACCGCGGCCACCAGGCGGTCGATCTCAGCCCAATCGTTCCGCA
>JAQBVG010000149.1 GCA_027623655.1 Chloroflexota bacterium | reverse complement strand
TCGGATTAACCTTTTCGATGATCGTTTCGCCAGCGCCAGCGCCGGTGCCACAGGCAGCCAACCCGATCATAGCGCAGATGGCCAGCAAGGTCAGAACAGGTACATGTTTGTGGTCGTTCATCGTTCCCTCCAATACGGTCGTTCAGCACGTACGCACCAATTTGCGGAC
Organism: Chloroflexota bacterium; assembly: GCA_027623655.1. GTDB lineage: Bacteria > Chloroflexota > Dehalococcoidia > Lucifugimonadales > Lucifugimonadaceae > Lucifugimonas. The sequence goes on along the minus strand of JAQBVG010000149.1, from coordinate 4,725 downwards.
AGGAATCGAACTCGTCGTCACCATAAATAGCGATCTTTCTGGAACCTGCTCGGCGGGACCGGGCTGGTCGAACTGAGCATTGTCTCGAATCGCGGATGTGCCCGCCCCACAGTACTGATTTGTGGGACGGGCGTTGGTGTGGGGTCGCCGGAGGGAACGAACTGCTGGCTACCCCAGCGAGATTTCGGCAGCCGTTCCCAAACGGGTCCTTATTCGCTATATGGGGTAGCATTCAGCACCGTCGCTCAACCATTCCCCATCAACGCGCTCAAAGGTGCGACTTACGCCGGACGCAACCCATGAATCATGGTTGTAGATATCGAAAGTTGCCCGTGCGTTTTTGGCGCTGTAGATCGTGAAGTCGACGTTTCGGGCGTTGTATCCGTATATCGAGAAACTTGGAATGTCGTAACCGAACGCTCCACCAAGTTCCTCGAAAATAAATTTCACTTTTTCGACATCGTTGACTTTGCGTTTTGAACCTGTCGAGCACTGGGCTGCGAATCCAGCCCAGTCCTGTGTGTTGATCGATCGAACCTGTCGTTCAAGCGCAGCAAGGACCTCTTCTTTTGTTGAACCGGGCTCGGGTACTTCCGCCGGAACGACTGAGATCTCCGGTGGATCCTCGCGTTCCGGCGTGGGAGCCGCCGCTGAATCGCTGACCGATTCCGATTCAAGTGTTGGCTGTGTGGCCGAATTCGACTCAGCGGCTACCTGGACTGCTGGCTCCGTGTCCCCGCAGGCTGTCAGTGCCAGCGCTACACCGATCATCAATGCGATCAGAAAAGTAAATCGTTTACCGGTACTCATCGTTCCCTCCAAATGTGGTTGTTGCAGCACGCAGGTTTCAATCTGCGCGATGAAAACCACTTTGGAATCGCCAGATATAGCGATCTTTGGGCGGGACGACTTCGGCTTACTTACGGATCGGCGAGTTCGTAGCGGTGCGCGAACGCACCTGCTTCGCTGCGATTGGCGGAATCAGTTTTTTCGAGGATGTGCCTGACATGCGTAATCACGGTGTTGTGGGTAATCACCAGTTCGTCCCCGATTTCCCGATTGCTGCGTCCCGCCGCGAGGAGTCGAAGCACCTCGACTTCACGCCGGGTGAGGCCCGCAGGGTAGGGTTCGGGTTCCACTGGTATTGCCTCGGCCCGGTCAAGCGCTTTCGATAGCCGCCTACGCAACGGTTCCATGTACAGCTGATCGCAGATCGTGAGGCCCCGGCCAACCAAATCTATTATTCGATCACGGTCGTCCCTCGAACCATGGGTGATCAGGGTTTCTGCGTAGTCTGCGCAGGAGAACGCCAGTTCAGGCAGGTAGTTCGCCTTTTCACACAAAGCAATGGCGTCACTAAAATGCCTGGCAGCTGCTTCGATATCGTTCATCGCGACCGAAAGAAGCGCGAGAAGCCGGTCGGGACATATCGCCCGAGCGTAAACCGGGAGCAACCCTCCCTGGTCACGGAGGGCGGCGTACTGTTTCGCTGCTGCGGATGGATTCCCCGATGCTGTTGCGAGAATCGCCACTGTCAACTCCGCGGTTTCAAGGGCTGATCCAGCATGGTTGTCGGAGTGGATCGTACTTAATGCAACTTGCCTTGCGACGGACAGTGCTTTGTCGTCCTCGAGCCTTCTACCGAGTTCGGCAATTAGTGTCGAATATTCAGCATGTATACCCGCGTCAAATAGCTGTTCAGGTGGGAGTGAGCGCAGTCCCTCGATCAGTGCGTGGAGTGCAACGGGTTCGCTGACGGTCAATGCTTCGACTGTCTCTCTGGCGCCAAAACCTGCGAATCCAATCACGGTCTTTGATGCCATATTCTCGAGTTCGAGCGCATGTTCCCAATGGCCCTGGAACAGCGCGATCACGCAGTTTACGCGATAGTCGATTTCAGCCATCCTCCCGCCGAAAACCTAGAGTCGTGTTGACAATCGCAACGCTTCTCGGTTGTGCCGAAGCGCATCGGCAGTCTCGCCCTGGTTGATCAAAGAAACGGCGGCGGTGCGATGCCCGTTCGCTTCAAGAGCAGGAACGTCGAGTAGTTTGGCCCGGTCGAGCAATTGCAGAGAACGCTGGAGCGCGCGTCGATTATCACCGGCGGTCCTGTGGACCCAGCTCAGGTTATGGAGAATGTGTACTTCAAGCACCGCAGCTTCTTCACGCTGAGCAATGGCGAGCGCTTCTTCGAGGACGTGTTGAGCTTCCTTGAATTCAAGATTGCCTAAACCCAGGGCGACGCCGTATTCGTTGAGTACGCGGGCCGCATCGAGAGAGCCGGGTTCTACCAACTCAAGCGCTCGACGAGACAGTTCGACCTGCTCAGGCGCCTGGCGAGCCACGCGAAATATCCCGTTGCTGCAGCATTGATTGCCGCCGATTTATCGTTGTCTTTCATGAACGACGTGAACGCCATCGCCAAATACTCGACTACGGCGCCCGGATCGCCGAACGGGTTTGAGGCTTCCGCGAGACCCTGGTAGAACTTGCCTGGATTCGACTGATTTCCGGACTCGCCGACGGTGTCGAGCCCGCGTCGAAAATACTTGGCAGCCTGCTCGTACGCGAACGCTGCGAGCGCGCGTCGACCGGCGAGCAAACAATAGCGAATCACCTTTGAAGAGCCAACGGCCGGTTCGAGGGCGGACAGTCCGTGCCGAAAGTGATACTCGAGCTCGTCGGCGTGACTGTTTGCATCGCTGCCATACTGGCGTTCAAGCTCGATTGCCAGACCAGCGTGAAGGTGAGCTTTGCCGGCTGCCGATGAATTTGTCGAAAGGACTTCATGGATCAGCGTATGTGAGAATCGGAATGTTCCCGGAGCACCCTGGATTTCCAAGATTACTTTTGCCGCCATCGCCTCTTCCAGGTAATCCAGCAGCTTGGCTGCAAGAGATTCATCGAGGATTATTTGCAATCTCGTTATGGAAAATTCGACCCCGATCACTGCAGCGGTTGCAAGAACGGTACTGCACCGGTCCGAGAGACGATTGAGGCGGTCTTTGATAGCTTCACGAATCCCGAGGGGCAAGGTGGTCGGAGCGTCAGGGATGTTTGTAACTCCCCCTGCCGCCAGGTCACGAGATATTTCGACTACAAAGAGCGGGTTGCCCGAGGTTCGCTCCTGGACACCTGCGGCCAGATTCGAGCTTGCCATTGAGCCAGCTATCGCCTCGACGAGCGTTCTAGTTTCGTCAGGGTGAAGACCTTCCAACCTGATTCGGCTCACGTTGGAACTGCGTGTGAGGCCAGCAATAGTGCCGTCGAATTGCTGGTCCGGTGATTCGGTGTCACGAAAGGTTCCGATTACCAGCAACGGGGATGCGGTCGCATTCTGGAGCAGATATTCAAGTAGCAGGAGTGACGAACTGTCCGCCCACTGCAGATCCTCGACCATGATTACTAGAGGCCGGGATTGTGCCGTGCGTTGTAGAAAGGTGGTGATGGCTCCGGCAGTCCGGAAGCGGATCGTTTCGGGGTCGCCCGTGACGGTTTTGAGTTCGCGCTCAGAAAACCATGCCCGTGGGATTGTCACGAAGTCGCTGAGAAACGGCACTATGGAATTGAGATTCCGCCGAAGGATTTCGGGCTCTTCGGCGTCGACGAGCGATCGGACGAGTTGTGACCACGCTAGAAATGGAGCCGGACCGCTTCGCTCGTAGCACCTACCCCAGGCTACCCGGGCTCCACGTTCGACAACGATCGCTTCTAGTTCTTCAACCAGGCGGGTTTTACCGATTCCAGGTTCGCCCGAAATCAGACAAAATCGAACACGTTGGGTTTGGGCCTCTTCAAAGGCCGTGGTCAGGTGATCGATTTCGCGTCGGCGACCGACGAGCGGGTCGCGTGCCGGACTGATCAAAAACTGCGCCCCCGGATGCTGAATCGTTGTTCGCTTTGAGATCATAGCCCAGGGCACGCGTATGCGCCTTCGCCTGGGATTTCAGTGGACACATTGTGGCGTTCTCAGCTTCTCGTGATGGCCACATGGAGAAGTTACCGATTCGTGCCCCCTGGCCAGATCTACGTATTTATCCTGTGGGCGTTGAGGTAGTCCAGGTTCATTTCAACCCCAAGACCGGGATTTTCGGGGACGTGTAGTACACCGCCGCTGTTGTCGAGGGGAGTTTCGATGAAATCGTTGTAGCTGCTGAGATCGGCGTTCGAAGTTTCGAGTCGATAGAAGTTCGGAACGGTCATCATGACGTGGGCGCCGGCGAGGACGTTTATAGGTCCACTGGCATCGTGTGGCGAGACAGGGATGTAGTACGACTCGGCCTGTGTCGAGATCTTTTTCAACTCGGTAATACCTCCGGTCCATGTAACGTCAGGCATCACGAAATCGGCCAGTTGTTGTTCGAATATCGATACGAACTCCCATCGGGTATGCAGGCGTTCTCCAACCGATATTGGCACGTTGACCTTGTCCCGGACCTGGCTCAGTGCGTGGTAGCTTTCGACCGGGACTGGCTCCTCGAACCAGTCGATATCGCCTGCGTCTTCGAGAGAGTTGCAGAGCCTGATTGCCGTGGGTACGTTGAACCGACCATGGGCGTCGATCAGTAACTCGATATCCGGGCCAGCGAACTCCCGAATCGTGGCGGTTAGTTCGGCGGCAATGTGCTCGCTGGGTCTATCGAGAGTCCCACTCAGGTATCCAGCATTCGCAGCTGACTGTTCGCCGGTGTGCGGGAAGGGGTCGAACTTCACTGCTGTGTGGCC
>JAQBVG010000148.1 GCA_027623655.1 Chloroflexota bacterium | reverse complement strand
AATGTCGATGGTACCCGACGGTTTCGCTACGTTCGTAAACGTACCGTCGCCGTTGTTACGGAACAGCGCGTTGCGTCCGAAGTCATTTGCCAAATAGACGTCCTGATCGCCATCCTTGTCGTAGTCCGCCCATTGCAGGCCTAGTGTCAATCCCGTGTCACGTACTCCGGCTCGCTTCGTGGCGTCCTCGAAGCGAAGATTTCCGAGATTGCGAAGCAACGTCGATCCTTCGCCGTTACGTGTATAGAAGAACAGGCTGGGAATATTTTTCCGGGGATCGAGATACCTGCCGACAAAAATGTCGAGCAATCCGTCGTTGTCGTAATCGGCAATCGCTGCCGTAGTCACCCACGGTCCGCCGCCGATGTTCGCATCCGTCGTCACGTCCGTGAATGTGCCGTCGTCGTTGCGGAACAAACGGTTATTGCCCGTCAATCGACCAAGGAACAAATCCTTGTCGCCGTCGTTGTCCAAGTCCGCGAACAGCGCGACGTTCGTCCCCTGCAGATCGTGGGGCAAACCGACAGCATCGGTCACATCGGTAAATGTTCCGTCGCGGTCATTTCGATAAAGCCGCGGCTGGGATCCGTCAGCAAAGAAAATATCGTACCAGCCGTCGTTGTCGAAATCCGCCGTTGCCACTCCGGCAGACGCGTATCGCATAATGCCGAAGCTCGTTGGCTCCCACTCCGGCAGGTCCAGTTGCGGATTGTGACGCGCTCCGAAATCAAGTCCCGCGGTCACGGCAATGTCGGTGAATCCTTTGCCGGGACCAACAACGGACTGCCCGCGGACCAGCTGTTTGCGAACAACTTTCCACTTTTGATCTTTGTTCGTGAGCCATATTCGAAACGTCGAGTAACTCTCATAGACTTCACCAGCCTTGGTTGTCGCACGGAAGCGCCAGTTCGAGATGATTTCCGTCGGACCGCCGTCGGATAGCTGCTCGATCGATGCTAACTTGAAATCTGCCTCGTCGATGCTGGCAAACCGCGAGCAAAACGGTTCTGCTTGGGAACGAATATCCGCTTTATGAAAGGCCTGGGGATTATCGATACGCCAAGCATAAACGCGGACGCCATCATGACTCGATCGAAGCTGCTCCGTCCAAACACCTTCTTCCTCGTTGAAATAGTCATCGTCGTGAAGCTCGAGTAGGGCATCGACGTCGAGTTGTTGAAACGCCTTCCCAAACGCCTTCAAAAAGTTGACCAGCGAGTCTCCCGTTTCAGCAACGTAGCTTGCGTCGGCAGCGTAGCCGATCGCTGGCTCCGCGGCGGGGGCGGATGGTTGGCCGAGCATGGCCACGATTGCGACAACCATCGAGAATGAACATCGACGGCAAAGCAATTTTTTAACGGTCCACATTGGGCTACCCATCGTATGGATTCAATAACACGCGACGTACAGATAAAGTTCGTCCGCCTTCGGCATTCCGGCCACGCATGTGGCGGTACTATTACGGCAAGGATTCCTTCCGACTAGAACAATCACAATCCAAACATCAGGTTCAGTGACCCCTGGGGATCAGGCTGGTTATGACAACCATTGTTATAACACTCGTGATAACCATATCGTGCCGTGTGGCCGGACAGATTGCAAATGGTTGCGTAGTGCTAGAGCGCGAACTGTCCGTGCCTCATGTAGCAGTCCCCATCGGCTGAGAGATCTTTTGAACCGCCGGCTTGCATTGATTAACGCGCGGGGGCGCACAAAACGCCGCGAAATGACGGTGTTGTCAGGGGGCACGCGATTGACGCCAACCTCCTTTTGGCAAACGGATCACGCGTTCAGGCCCGTTTCCCGCATCAAGGGGGCCACCGACCTGATCGATCGACGGGTGCTTGACCGGCTTTTCGCTGGGCCAAGTTTTATCCGGAGGCCGGCCGACTAATATTTACGTCGGGTGTCTCCTGACCAAAGGTATCTACACAAGTCAAATCTATGCGCTTCACCCGCCCTCCGGAGGTCGTGCAGTTTTTAAGTTGTTGGTTTGAAGCAAGTTACTTCACCCTCCCGCTTGCGGGAGGGTCGAGCGACAGCGAGCGGAGGGGAGGGTTTTTCTCACCAACGCAAAGCCCAACCTGTAATTGTCCGGATTGCCCCTCCCCTCGCTTAGGCACGACCTCCGAAGGGAGGGGGATTTTGGTGCAAGCGACTTGTGAAGAGACCAATGGTCTCTCGACCGCACCACTTCGCCGACCGAAGTTCTCCAAAACGCAGCGCGATTAATCGAGTGAGCGCAACACACGCCAATTCGCCGAGGGGGGAGACCTACGGTCAATCGAGTGATCGGGTTCCGCCACTCGTAAATTCGCCGTGGCGAAGGCGGATCTGTGACAGGAGACCAGCCCACAACGGATGCGACCTGGCTGAATGTGCAGGTTGCCCCGATGGAATCCTGGGCAGACCCCATGCGTCGTCTGACCGATAACCAGCGGGAACGTCTGGAGACCCCGGAGTTCTACGAACTGCTCCAGCGAGAGATCTCGCGCCGCTTTACGCCGGAAATGTTCCGACCCGTATAGCCTCGCGAGGCTCCGTCCCGAATTCTTCTCTCTCTCAGCGGCCCCGGCATGCGCTGACGACTCGGAACGGCATCATCGCCGAGTCCCATATTTGCCTGTGCGCAAATGTCCTTGCCCACAGCCCCACATTCATGCGATACTCCGAACTATGTCGCCGTCGGACATGTCGCACATTTCGACTGGCTTCCCAACAGGCGACACTTTGTCTTCTATAACCCCGTGGCAGGTCTTTTCCAAGGTGGTATCGGCTGATTAGAATAGAGACATGACAACGCTTCAAGACATTCTCACTGCTGCCCAGGGCTTACCGTCAGCCGAACGGGCTCAACTAATTTACGCCCTGTGGGATTCTATTTCGCCCGATGAGTGGACGCAGCCGAGTGACACCTGGGTAGACGAGGCGCGGCGGCGGTCCAAGGCGTTAGATAACGGTCAGATGACCACCGCACCTTGGTCCAAGGTTCGCGAGCGAGGCCGACGCCAGGCCGGTCTCGATGACTGAACTTGTCGTTTCTTCCGCAGCCGAGTTCGACTACGCCGACGCCTTGGCGTGGTACACCGAACGAAGTGTCAAGGCAGCAGAGCGCTTTGATGCGGAGCTCGACCGTGCTCTACAAACGATCGCGTCTGATCCGGAACGATTTCCGCGATGTGACGACCACCATCAATATTATCTGATGCGACACTTTCCCTATCAGGTGATATATCGGCTACGCGAGAATCGTGTCGTTGTAATTGCGATTGCTCACACGGCACGTCAACCACGGTATTGGGCCGAGCGTTAGGGGTGTTCGCCGTCCAACAAAACATGGCCCCAAGGTCGCCGCTATGTATCGTTGGGTGTCAAGCAGCGATACGCAAACGAGGAACAGAGATATAATGCTGACGAAAAACAATCGCACGATTACCCTACAAGTCATATCGCTGCGGCCATCGAACGCCACTTAGAAAAACAACGCCTGGCATCGAACTGAAATCGTGACCAAGCGCGAACGCGAGATCGATGCCGTATTGGTTGAGCACCCGAGACAAGAAGCCAAGCGGTTGGCGGCTTTGCCAAGATTACGGTGCGGAAATCAGAGTTCAGCGCGCACGCGATTGACCCCAACCTCCATTGCGCCAATGGATCACGGCTTCAGGCCCGTTTTCCGCATCGAGGGGCCGACCGACTAATATTTACGCTGGTCATCGCTTCGGTGTGCGGCGCCGCGTGAACCTAACCAGCGTTTCCAGCGGAAAAAGAGGAGCATGCTCGCGGCTACCGCCAGCATCATGCACAGGGCTAGCGGATAGCCGAAAAACCGGTGCAATTCCGGCATGTTGTAGGGCGAAATTTCGTGGTCAAAATTCATGCCGTAAACGCCCGCAATAAAGCCTAACGGGATAAATATCGTGGCGATAATCGTCAGGACTTTCATCACTTCGTTCATGCGGTTGCTGACGGTCGACATATAGAAATCGCGCAGGTCGGAACACGTTTCGCGGTATGTCTCCAAGATGTCAATCACCTGGAGTGTATGATCGTAGACGTCTCACAAATAGACGTTCGTCGATTCGGTAATCAAATCGGTGTGCCCTTCTATTAATTCATGAATCATTTCGCGATGTGGCCAGATGGCACGGCGTAGCAGACGAACATTGGCTTTTGCATTATGAATCCGGCTCATCACGGAAACCGACGTGCTTTCTGTGACGTCGTCATCCAATTCATCCAGCATCTGACCACATATATCGATCACGGGAAAATAGGCATCGACCACAGCGTCTAGCAAAGCGTACGCGAGATAGTCCGCACCCGAGTTTCGTATTGGTCTGCCTGGTGCTTTCAGACGTTCTCGAACGATATCAAAACAGTCGCCCGGACGTTCCTGAAACGTTACGACAAAGTCATTTCCGACAAACAGGCTGACCTGCTCCGTGTCCAGACGCAATGTGGCCTCATTTTCGTTGGACTCAGTAGCCGCCGTAAAGACTGGTGGCATACGGGCCACGACAAAGGCGTGATCGTCGTACTCTTCGGCCTTTGCGCGCTGATGAATGTTGACGACGTCTTCCAGCGCTAAGCGATGAAGATTGAACAGGTCGCCGATTCTCTGGACCACAGTCGCGTCGCCAAGTCCACAGATATTGACCCAGGTTACTACGTGTTTGCCGATAAGTTCCGGAAGTTTGTCTAGATCAACGCTGTCTTGATCATCAAACTGTTCCGGTCCGTAGCGAATCACGTGAATTGTAAGGGGCAGCGCATCCTGATGGACAACAATCGTTCCCGGACTCGCGCCAGGTCGTGTTCTCAATCGGATTCGCGGTAAAGCACTCTTGAAGGTGGTAGTAACTCCATCATCATGGATTCTGTGTCCTGGGGATCACTGGTGTTGCTTTATGCACGTGCTGGTACTTGGCATTCTAAATCGTTGTGCA
>JAQBVG010000147.1 GCA_027623655.1 Chloroflexota bacterium | reverse complement strand
GTCCGTAGTGGAACGGTGTGTCCGGTTGGAGCGTTTCTGACCACGGAAGTCGACGTCCGGGTTTCTACCGGTGGGGCCTGCAGGGCCAGGTGGAGGATCTGTGTCGTCTACCGGACGGAAGCTCTTCATGGATGCCCATGCCTCCAGCAGCGTGCCGTCCACACTGAAATGATCGTCGGAGAGAAGCTGCCTCCGCCTGGCTTCAGCCACCACGGCGTCGAAGAAGCACCTTGAGACCTCGTGCTCAAGCAGGCGCTCACGGTTCCTGGAGAAGGTGGTGGGGTTGAAAGCTTGATCAGAGATGTTGAGGTCGAGGAACCACTTGAATAGAAGGTCGTACTGGAGGCGTTCACAGAACTGCCGCTCGCTTCTCACTGAGTAGAGGGCGATGAGGAGGGAGGCTTTCAGGAGATGCTCAGGCGGAATCGAGGGTCGCCCGTTCCGTGCATACATCTGCGCAAAGACCGTCGATAGTCCTGTGAGCACACGCTCCACGATGGCCTTGATCTCTCTGACCGGGTGGTCTGTGGGGACTAACTGGTCAGGTATGATGGCAAGCAGCATGTTGGCCTGCTGGTCTCTGTCGCCGCGCATCTCAGCCTCCTGATCGTGACGTGTGTGCCGAAGCGTTCACAGCGTACCCAATCTCAGAGGAAATCGCGAATCCGGCCAGCCTTTTTCAGCAGCCTGCTAGAGCGGGCCATGGGTTGGTCCGGCGTTGGGCGGGATTGGTAACGGACGGGTCGATGGTGGTCGTGGCATGGCGGGCGGTGCCTTTGCTGCGGTGGGTGAGGGTGTATGCGAACGGGACGTGGGCGGACGGGTCGAGATAAGATCGATCCTCCGGTGAGGCGCATCGCTGAGAGGTCGTGGATGAGATTTTTCTGGTGGGTACGGCGCTGCGCGTAATCGCATTTGCCGGGACGGGTAACGTAATCTGAGCTTATGAACGAACCATGGCGAGTCTCTCTGCACGGGGGGCACAGTGGCGACTACTGTCTGCACGGAGCCGACACGCTGCCCGAGATGCTCGATGCCGCCGTTGATGCGGGATTTTCGACGTTTGGCGTAACTGCCCATGCCCCAGGTTCAGACCGGCGATTTCTATTCGAGGAAGAGATCGTTGCCGGGTACGGTCCTGACGAGTTGCGCCGCCAGTTCGCCGAATATTCGGCTGTCTCGTCGGAGCTGGTGGACAGCTACGGCGACCGGATTGAGGTACTACGCGGTGCCGAGATTGAGGTTGTTCCGGAGTCGACGTTCGCCGTGGAAGCCCTCGCATTGCGAAAACGGTACGATCTCGACTACCTCGTCGGGTCGGTCCACTGGGTCGACGAACTACCGTTCGATACGAACCGGGAGGATTTTGAAAGGGCCGTGGCGGGTCGCGGCGGACTCGAACCGTTCGTCCTCCGTTACTACGATTTGGTCGACGAAATGGTCGAGCAAGTTAGACCCGAAGTGATCGGGCATTTTGATCTTCCGCGCCTCTACGCCGAAGGTGCCTCCGAACTGGAATCGAAATCCGTGCGCGGAGCGGTCTGTTCGGTGCTGGAAAGCGTGAGCGCCGTTGGAAGCATTCTCGATCTAAACGTGAGCGCAGAGTTCAAGGGGTTGAGTTCGCCGTATCCCGCGCCATGGATTGTTCGGCTCGCCAACGATCTTGGTGTGCCATTCTGTTTCGGAGATGACAGCCACTCTGTAAGCCAGGTCGGGCGGGGGATAGATTCGGGTCGCGAATACCTGATGAGCCACGGAGTGGAGACGATAGTGAAGCTAACGCGTGCCGGTGACGGCATCGCAAAAGAAGTGGTGGCTCTGCGTTAGTCCGGGTAGGTCCCGGGTGGTATGGGCTGAGATGCGGCGGCCCACTTTTTCGACGCTGATCGCGACATGACTCCGCTTTTTACAGTGAAATCTGGAGCGTTCGTCGCGCCGACGGACCAATACGGACGTTCTCGGTTGCCGATGACCGGGGGCGGTGGAACTCGGCTGTCTTGAGTGGGCGAATGGTTCGCTATCGCTGGGCGGGCGCGACAATGTGGATTCCGCACTCCTTGGCGTCTGGATCGCCTTCCCACCACCAGCGCCCGGCCCTTATGTCTTCACCGTGCTCGATTGCCCGGGTGCAGGGCGCGCAGCCCAGGCTGGGATAGCCCCTGTCGTGCAGTTCGTTGTAGGGAATTTCGTTTTCGTCAACAAATTCCCTGACCTGTTCAAACGACCAGTTCGCGAGCGGGTTGACCTTGTAGTTACTGTGAGCGTCGTCCCACTCGACGATGTCGATCGAGCCACGATCCATGCCCTGGTCTCGACGAAGCCCTGTGACCCAGGCGTCGAGTTCGGACAGAGCACGACCGAGCGGTTCGACTTTTCGAACTCCGCAGCACATCTTGCGGTTTGCAACGCCTCTGTAAAAAAGGTTATTTCCGCGTTCCTTGATCATTTCACCGACGGCCTTGAGGTCGGGGTAGAAATATTCGACTTCAACGCCATAGCGCAACTTTGTTTGATCGAACAGCGTGTAGGTTTCTGTCGGAAGGCGCAACGTATCAAGCGTCATCAGACGGGCGTTGGCGTTGATTGTCCAGTAGATGTGAAACAGTGCTTGATCTTCGAGTCCGAAGCTCGACATTTGTGCAGCCCGGTCACCGAAAGTCTGATCGACCCATTCCAGTACGTCGCGTGTCGTTGCCTGCTCGAGCTGAGAGTTGATACTGGTAAGTTCAGCCTCTGAAAAACGCGGTTTCGTGAGAGCCATTTAATCGTCGCCTCCCGGCGATCGGAAGATATCTGCGGTTCGAAACGACCAGATCGGTATCTAGCAACAAAAAACCCCTTGGTATGGTGTGCCGAGGGGTTCGAATTCGGTATAACTGCGATTGCGAAGCGAGCCCTACGAACCTCCACAGATGTGGTTTTCCGTACAGATACACAACCTGGCTTTGTTGCAGACCATATTCAGGCGTAGATTCATCGTGAATCGAGTATAACACCGGGTATTTGACGCCCTGAGTTCAAATAACGATAGACCCGTGAGTGAGTGGGTCTTAGTATTGAGGGGCTGACAATTGCCTTGCACCCGTGTTACGGCGTGCCTGTGACATAACGGAGTCATCAATGACCGCAACCACCAACCCCGATATCACCCATCCCCTTTCCGGTGAGCGTATCGAAGAGCTCCAGCAAATTGCCGGGGATCACCTGTTTATGCACGCCGCGCAAACGAACGACTGGCGCGGCAAGCTGAGGGTTTACGTAAGAGGCGAAGGGGTCTGGGTCGAGACGGCGACCGGTGAGCGGCACCTCGATGCCATGGCAGGGCTGTGGTACAAGTCGGCCGGTTACGGACGGACAGAGATCGCAGACGCTGTGTACGCCCAGATGACAGCGATCGATTCACCTCCAGCAGGATCATCGACGATTCCTCAAATCGAGCTTGCAGGCAAGGTTGCGGAACTCTACCCCGACCACGGTGCGCGTTCTTTCTTCGTTTCTGGTGGATCTGAAGCCGTCGAAACAGCGGTGAAGATGGCGAAGAAATACTCGCAACTGAAGGGCAAGGGCGGTGCATTCAAGGTGATCAGCCGGCGGTACTCGTACCACGGTGGTACCGCGATGTCGGTTAGCCTTGGCCGGAGTCCTGCCGCGGACCCGATGGGTCCAGAAATGCCCGGTGCACTACACGTAACGAACTGGAATTCGTATCGTTTGCCGTTCGTCGGCGATCCGGTCGACGTGGCGATCAAGTGTGCAAACGAATTTGAAGAGGTCATCAAGCACCAGGGCCCGGAAACGGTGGCTGCAATGATCGCAGAGCCGGTTTCTGCGGCGTACGGCATCCAGATCCCCCCGGCTGAGTACTGGCAGCGGCTACGTGAGATCGCCGATAAGTACAACGTGGTGCTTATTGCCGATGAGGTGATCACGGGATTTGGCCGCCTGGGCGAGTGGTTCGGGCCAACGAACTGGGGGGTTCAACCAGATATCACGGCGGTCGCAAAGGCAATTACCAGTGGATATGCACCGCTCGGCGCGGCAATTGCGACCAAAAAGATAGCTGACGCCTTTATTGGGGGTCCGAACGAGACGTTCAGGCACCTGATTACGTTCGGAGGACACCCGATCGCTTCCGCCGCAGCATTGGCCAACCTGAAGATATTCGAACGAGAAGACCTTGTTGGCAATTCGCGGAGAATGGGGACATACCTCTACGAACAACTCCAAACGCTGTTCAGTCACAATATCGTCGGTGACGTTCGTGGCGGCCTTGGGCTACTTGCTGCTGTCGAGCTGGTATCGGACCGCAAGAGCAAGTCGCCGTTCCCGGCGGCAGCTGGACTGGCTACGAAAATGCCAAAAATGCTGTTCGATCGCAACATTGTTACTTTTAGAGCAGGCGACGTTATTTCTCTCTGCCCGCCGCTCTCGATCAACAAGGAAGAAATCGACTTCATAGTCGACGCGATTGACGGCGCACTTGAAGAACTTGAAATCGAACTTGGCGTTTAGAGGTCGGTCGACGCACCTGAATGGTGGCGTTCGGACTTAAAATTTGGTATCGTGCCGGACACTTCAGGCGGTTCTGTACATGTGCCGTCCGGATTGAATTGTAATTCGAATATGTGTCGTCGAGCTTGCTATTGCAGTCGACTACCAGTGGTTGTGGTTATTAGTACAGGGGATCAAGAATGACAGAATCCACCGAAGCCACCGTTGATGAGAAGGCTCCGGTCGCCTCGGCTCCTCGGAGCGTGGACACGGACGGTTTTGGTACGAGCGCCAGAACCGACGAAGTGGTCATTGAAGTAAAGAATCTTGAAACGCACTTTACGACCCGCTGGGGGACTGTGAAGGCAGTCGATGGAGTTAGCTACCACGTAAACCGGGGTGAAACTCTGGGGATCGTTGGTGAGTCCGGGTCGGGTAAATCTGTCACCGCCCTGTCGCTCATGAGGCTAGTGCCGT
>JAQBVG010000146.1 GCA_027623655.1 Chloroflexota bacterium | reverse complement strand
CCACTGGCCCACCGTGACCACAGGAAGGATTCCCCCCAAACCCGTCTCATACCCACCGCCGCCCCAGAAGTGTCCTTCCCACGAGGTGTGGGCTGAGTGCAATCCTGACGCCAATAACAGCGTTTCGAACAATTGACCGATTGTGTTGGTTCCGTAGGAGGCAATGGCGTTGGTGCCATCGGCGTCGGTGCGGAACCAGAGATTCATCGTGCGGGCGTTGCTGCCGGTCACCAGTCCGGTGATATTGCTCTGCGTCTCGGCGTACTCGCCGCTGTCTACGTTCAGAGCGAATGTTCCGATCTGGGCGTTGGCCCCGGTTCCAAAGGTGGGGGCGCCAGCGCCGACCTGCATGTCGTTATTGCTGACGCTCGAGTCATCATAATTGTTCTCGTACTGCCAGTAGCCCACCAGGTTGTCGAGCAGGGCGGCGCTGGCCGTCACAGCCGGGCCCAGCACGGCCAGGATCAGCGAGAACGCAAAAACCGAAATCGTGTGAATGTGCTTGTGGGTAGTCATGGGAACTTCCTTTCAAGTCAGGGGTGAAGGTTTGGGAATTCAGAATTCAGAGGATCGGAATTTTTCACTGCCGCGTTTCGTGCGCGAGCATCGACGCGGAGGCGGCAGGGAACTGCTCGCCGCATCTCTCTCCGGAATGCTCCTGGCCTGCGGTCGATGAATCCAAAGTTGTGGCGTGTGATCGTTCATGGCGATTCTCTTTGATGTGAGTTTCGTCTATCGCTCCACTGTCGATACTATTATCTCGCTCCTTCAAGTGCAATCGTCCTGAAGTACATTCTTGTCAACCGACAAACAAACAAAGCCCCGGAACACGCGCGCGTACATTCTGCGACTGATAGGAATTCCAATAGCTCGATCACCTCAACGCCGCCGAATGTACCTACCCTGGCACTGAATTCCGACTCAGCTATACCCTCGGAGATCCAGAAAATGGTGTCACCTATAATTCCGCCTGAGATCAGGATCTCTGAATCTCAGGATCGGGTAATCGCCAGTGTCAGGAACAGGGTGGCCTGGCCGTGAAGCGGAAAGACTCATTTGACAGGATCGAATGTGTGACGTTGAGGCTTGGGTTTGAGCCGGCCTTGCAATTTGAATAGCTGGACGAGGCCTTCATTGACCAGCCTCTCACCGGCACCGACTTCCGCGAGCGTCGTTTCACTTGCACCGTAGCCTCCGCGAGCGGCCGAAAGAAGGTCGGGAAGATATCGTGGCCAATCGTACGGGCCGTTGCAGCAGTAGCCAAACAGAAAACTGTGCTTCACGTTGGACTTTCTTCGGAAGTCGACTTGGAAGTGATGGAACGGTTCACCTGGCAACGTGAGGACGGCAATCTCATCGTTTATCAACAAAGTGGTGACGCCGAGCTTGAGCTCTTGATCAGGATCCCAACGGTTGCGGAATCGCATCACAACAGACGAACTTGCGAAAGAGCTCGACACTCCTGGAACATCTTTGATGAACGAAATAGCCCGCTGCACCTCTTCGGCCAGTGACTCGCCCATTACCTGTACCACCTCGAAGTCTTTGTCGCGATCATCGCCGCGGGCCATCATGAGAGGATTGATGTCGCCGCCCGCTCCTTGGAAGAAAATGCACGTGCAATCTTCACCAAAACTCCGTTCCACGATTTCTCGCATCACGCCAGGGTAATCGGCTGAGATCTTGCAATTTCTCGGACCCAGAACGACCGGATGGCAGGCATAGTTGACCAATACGGCGCGCACCTTCTGCTGCTCATCCGTTACGCGGATGACACCCACTTGGCGATCGACCGAACCGTACGGAATACGTTCTGGGTTTTCAAAGTGGGTGACCGAAAAATCACCCCGATGGACAAGTCGGTTGTAGCCAAGTTGAATCTGACTCTCGGCAGCCGCGAAGTAGCCTTTGAACATGCCCTGCTTCGCCTGCTTGATCCCGGCGAGCAATCGCTGGTCAACCGTGTCTCGCCACGGCTTTTCCGGCGACGGAAAGTCGCCCTGTGACAGCTTTGGTCCGGCGTGCGTGTGCGTATTCAACAGCAACAGTTGGTCGACACCGATCGCAGCCATCTGATTGTGCAACCAAGGCGAGTTGTAGACGCATAAGTCGCACACGGCCAGTGCGAGACACTTTTGCTCCGACTCAAGCACCATCACCCTGGCGGACACAGGATCATGAACACCGTTAGTGGGCTTTGCGGATGAATAACCGGTGGTAAGACCACCGATCGGTGGCGTGATGTCCACCTGCGACAATCCAACTCGTATCTCGCCACGCAGTGAGGCTGGGACCAAACAAAGTCCCACGAAGAGGAGAAGAAACCGTTTGCTGTAATTCATTTTTTTCATGGTGTCACATCGATTGAGAGAATTCAGGAAGCGGGCCAGGAAGGCAGGTCCGCCAAATGACAAGGTGCTTTCGTGGCAACTTCCAGCGTTTACGGAAACCGACGATGGGGCACTACTTATCGCGCCGGTTCGGCTGACTCCACTTGAGTCTGGCGATAAACGTGCTACCGTCGGCACCGCGCTGATGCGATTTGCCGTTGGTAATAAACTCTGAGTCGGTCACCCAGGATTCTTGCTGGTTAATGACTGCAACTCCGAAATTCCCCAACATAACTCCACGCTCGGGTATCAACACTTTCTCCGTTTCGCGAAGAACCGTCAGTCGTTCTACGGCGACACGAGCGACAAAAAGCGGTGCCCGGTTGCGAACGATATGGTCATTGTTGGCACCACGTCGCGTGTAAGAGAGAAAGAGTCCGTCACTGTGCGTGACCCAGTGCTGTTGCGTGTTGTAGCTTCCCAATTCACCGCCATCGTCGAACATCCATGGCTTGATCGCGTCGAAATGCAATCCGTCATCACTGGATGTGACGTAGCCGCGGTTATCGTTTCTCAACGTGAGGTGTAGTGGGTTTTTGAATGCTCCATTAATGTCTAAGATATCACCGGCGAAGGTGAGAGAGCTGATGACCATAAATGCGATTGTGAATAACGTTTTCATTGTGTCCTTTTCTCGGTTTTACATTCTTGTTGTCGGAATATAGTTATCTGAACCATTACGTTTAACGTGTGGATCGTTTGTGCCGGTATTGCCTCCATGAATTGATAAGAGTGATCAATAATCCACGCCTTCGGTGACGCCTTTCCATGTGTCGGTGCGGAAGGAACTGGCCGGTAGCCCTTCCTTGTTCATCAGGTTCGATTCGGCGATATCGTGCCAGGCGAACCGGACGGCGACGGGCTTTTTGACCGAGTCGCTGTGAACTACGACTGTCTTACCGTCGATTTCACCCGTGGCGGGGTGGAAGACCCGATCTTCCCCGGCGATCTCGAAGTGGCTCAGAGGCTTGGTATCGCGGCTGGCCAAGCCCGACCCGATGTGGTCAAAGTGAACGATGGCCTTATCGCCCGTGAACTGTACTTTTTTGTAGAGCGGCCCGCTGAAAACCAGATCGCTGCGGCCATAAGTGTTGGCCAGTGCCCAAAGGGCCAGGCGATGCCCGACATCCTGTTTGTTGGTCGGATGGATGTCCTTGATGTTGCCCACATCGCTGATGACGGCCATGCCGGTGTTCTTGAGTTTGTCGAGCGTGAGGAACTGAGCCTCGCGTAACTCGGCGGATTTGGTGTGCGGAGCGCCGTAGGGGTAGGGTGCGATCTGGACAAAATAGAATGGCATCTTGGGCTGGGCGAACTGCTTGCGCCAATCTTCGATCAGTAGCGGGAAGAGGGTGCGGTACTGGTAGGCACGACTTACATTTCTTTCGCCCTGGTACCAGATCGCTCCGGCGATCGAGTAGCGGGTGATCGGAGCGATCATGGCGTTGTAAAGCCCCGCCGGGGACAATGGGGAGTGTCGGGGATCGGAGGCCAGTTGAGGCTGACGGGGTGGGGTTTTGTCTTCGGCTTTGGCCTTTTCAACCGCGGTCTTCCATTCGGTCAGTTTCGCCTCGTTCTTCTCGGGGTCCCATGCGGCGAACTGTTGGTCCCAGCGGTCAAGCAAGGGCTTGAGGGACGTCTTGGACTCAAGCGACTGACGGCTGGTCCACGCTTCGGAGGGTGTGCCCCCTACATAGCTGAGAAAGAGTCCGATAGGGACGTCCAGCTCTTTATGCAGGTCTCGCCCGAAGAAATAAGCAACAGCGGAAAAGTTTCTGGCAGGTCCGGGTGTGCAGACGGTCCACACGGTAGGGCGGTCGGGGCCAAAGTCGACATCGTCCTGTGGCTCGCCGCTGGCCTTACGTGGGACATCAAAAAAGCGGATATTGAGGTAGTTGGCCGCGGCGACCTCCTGATCGCGATTGTCCACATAGTGTAAGGACCGCTGCATGTTGGATTGCCCGGAACAGACCCAAACCTCGCCGACGAGGATGTCGGTGGCCTGAACCTGTTGCGAGCCGCTCTTGACGGTGAGTGTCAACGGATCGCCGCCGGATTCAAGGGCTTTGAGTTCCACGCTCCACGTGCCGTCCTTGTCCGCTTTGGTTTTGCGGGTTTGTGTGTCGAGCGAAACCTCGACGGGCGCATCGGCATCGGCCCAGCCCCAGAGTGTGACGGGCTGGTTGCGCTGAACCACCATGTGGTCGCCAATAACGGCGGGGAGTTTGAGTTCGGCCACAGCGCTGGCCGAAAGGACGGCCAGCAGAATGGCTACTAGGCTTGGGGTTCGTAAACGCGTGTCACTGCTCCGAAAACGTTAGGGTGACCGTTGCGGCAGGGACAAACGCCAACCGTGCCCTCAGTATATGCTGGGGTTGAATGGGATTGCAAGTAAACGGTTGCATTCGGTCTAGGCCGCTTTCGGTTCCGCCAGGGTCACCTCGTGCCGTCGCCGACAGGGGGCGACCGTGGATTTGCCAGAGAGATTCATTTTGTTCATCGAGAACTCCTTTCAGGGACATTATTCCGTCCCTTCCCGGAGTCCGCCAGTACTGGGCTATCGCAGTTTCCTTCTGTTCAATA
>JAQBVG010000145.1 GCA_027623655.1 Chloroflexota bacterium | reverse complement strand
AGTCATGCGAACTGCTCCTGCGGAACTGGTTATGAAGGGACATGATATAGCAACTTAGCTCAGTCGGTGACGTTCTTCGATTTGTCGGGGCGATTAGCCATGATTAGTAACGGACGTCTGGCGGCCTTGGAGGAATACAGGCGTCCGATCCTTGCTTGGAACGTACCTGTCGTTCAAACCTTGGTGTACCGATGGATTACTGCATGCAATGAATCTAGGGTTATGGGTTTCTGCAGGAAGTCATTACATCCAGCCTCGAGACATTTCTGCCGGACAGGATCTGAGGTGACGACGATGATGGGCCGGACATACCCTGCGTCGCGTAGTTGTCGCGTCGCTGTGTAGCCGTCCATTACTGGCATCGCGATGTTCATCAGGATCAGGTCGAATGGGTTAATATCGGCATCCTCGGACAGCGCCAACTCTTGGCCTTCCTTCCCGTTTGACGCCAGCACAACGTCCACGCCCAATTCCCCCAACATCACTTCCATTAATTGTCGCTCAATATCGCTGTCTTCGATGACGAGAACTCGCGGCTTTGATGATTCACTCTGTTCCATTACAGCGGCCTTTTCGACTCGCCTTGGTAATCGCCGAAGAGCGAACGAAGTTGGTAGGTTCCCAGATGACAAAGTTTTGATGAGGAACCACGGCGCCAAGAACTCGGCGCTCCCTGGCTAACGACTGTCGTACTGCAAACCAACACGTACCCCGTCTTCCACATCGAGGATGTATCTGACGCGCGCAGAGATGTAATTCCTCCGCAGAACGAACCGTACTCGCTGATCAACAGCCAAGCCGGATGCGTCGGGCAGGTCGATTCCAGCTCCGCAAGCAGATTCGTCCAGCAGGGCGCCAGTCGCGTTGAGGGATTGATATAGACAAAAACAGTTTGTCTGCTTCCTTTTGCTGAATGTCGATTCCCCGCGCGCCTCCGGCAGGAACGTTTCGAGGATTCGGCAGGAGGTTGTTCAATGCTGAACGGTTCATCCATTAGTACAAGTCTCCATTAACGACTCAATTCGTTACGCTATCAGGTAAAGCCCCACGACATCTCCCTGCTAAAGCATAGCTTACAGTCTTGATCGGATATTCGTCCTGGGAAGAGATTGACGAAGGTAGCGATTGGTCGTGTTATCGGGGCGCGCTGAGGAACGACTCTGTTCTCAATTACGTGTCATCGACCACCCGGCTACCAAAATAAGAACGGGCCGACGCCACGCGGTAGGTGGCATCGACCCGTCGAGAGGACTGTCTAGCGATAGTCTAACCGCTGCGATTGCCGGGAGCAAAACGCCGTCCCGAGTGCCGGAAATGGGTGGTTATTTGGCGAGTGCCGAGAAACATATGGGCCAAACAGGACGGTGGGGTGGCCACGCGAGGATCTCCAGGTGCAGAAATGCCCGATGTCGATGTGACATCCGCGCGCAAATGGGGATCCAAACCTGACCTCAGTGTGCGGATTCGACTTCCGCGATGCGCAAAACAAAGAATGGTTATGAAGAGGGTTGTGCATGGGGAGGGGTAATGACCCTTTTTCCGCCAAGCGGCGCTCCAGCACGAAATGCCCGTCCACAATCGCGCGGACCGCGTCGGCAAGAGCATTTGACCGTCTGGCCCGGTAATTCCGGTTGTCGCGGACAGGTAGGGCTCCACACTCCGGGATACCAGTGGTTTTTCCACGTACATTACGTCGACATCAATGTACTGTGAGCTAAGGTATTAAGGAAACACAATGCTTCTACGACCTCCTCATATTGGCAGGAAGAGGGCATTCATAATGAATGAATAGCGTTCTCGGCCTTCTAAGGGAGTCCTTCAATGGTGCATCCATCGATGAGCAACACGACGAGCGACACAATCTGGACCGACGGTGAAACTTCTCTCGTGACGGTAGGTCCGTCAAAGACCGCGCCGGTGCCTACGTCGCCCAGCGACTCTCCGGTGATTGATCGAATCAACGAATCGCTCCACGTAGCCGATGCGGGCCTCGAAGAACTGACGCAACTAGTACAGGACCGACCGGGCGACACTTCCAGTCGGATCGCAGTGAGTCGGAGCGTACTCACGACAAAAAAAGACCCGCAACATGTCGCATTGTCGCTGTCGATCGTAATCCCGGTCTTCAATAAACGAAACATGATAGAACAAGTACTCGAGCGCGTCGTGGCGCTCGACATGGCCCGAGAGATTATCGTCATCG
Organism: Chloroflexota bacterium; assembly: GCA_027623655.1. GTDB lineage: Bacteria > Chloroflexota > Dehalococcoidia > Lucifugimonadales > Lucifugimonadaceae > Lucifugimonas. The sequence goes on along the minus strand of JAQBVG010000145.1, from coordinate 2,775 downwards.
ACGATGGCAGCACCGATGGCACGCGCGAGAAGCTCTCCGAGTTGGCCGAGCGTCTGCCACTCACTGTCGAAACGCACGAACGAAATCAAGGCAAGGGAGCCGCGCTCCGCACGGGGATCGCCCGCGCCACCGGTAAGCTGGTGGCGATTCAGGACGCCGACCTGGGATACGACCCCGCGGAAATCGCCGTATTGGTCAAACCGATCGAGTACGGCTGCTGCGACGTGATGTATGGCTCGCGCTACCTGGCATCGGTCGAAGCCAACCCTTCGAGGCTCTACGCGACGGGCAACCGCTGGCTCACTCGACTGTCGAATTTGTTTACCGGCCAGAATCTCACCGACATTGGGGCCTGCTCCAAAGTCTTCCGTCGCAGTCTGCTCGCGGACGAAAAGCTGCGTGAGAATGGCTTTGGCATCGGGCCGGAGCTGACGGCGAAACTGACCCGTCGCGGCGCACGGATCTACGAGCTGCCGATCACCTATCACCACTGCAGCCATGCCGAGGGGAAGAAGATCGGGCTGAAAGACGCGCTGCGAGCCGTCTGGTGCATCTTCCGCTACGCGAAGCTGGACTAGGTCGCGCACCATCGCAAACCGCTCACAGACATTGGTGATTACGCGGACATTGAGAACTATTGAGAGGGCGATTGATGCCTGAATACTACAACCTTTCAGACATTGAATTGATTGAAGAGTGGGAACCAGACGAGCACGGCAACCGCTGGTGTCGCTGCAAGATCGACGGCATGTCCGAATCCGTTTTATAGATGTCAAAGAAACGAACAGGGCGATACTTCGCCGACCTGACAACGACCACGAAAGGTGCGACACGATTCAAAAAGCTACTGGAACCCGACCAGACACATCGCGAGAACAGACAGGCACAGCAAAACAGTAACGAACGCCCCACCGTTGAAAATCGAAGATAGGGTACGGTTTTCGTTGAGCGCTTGCGTTGGGCATTCATAATATCGCTTGGCAGTGAACCCGAGCATCAGACAGTTCGGCGCCTCGCCACTACTATTTTCATTCAATGTTGCCGCGAGGACATCATGGTTGTCCAGTCAACCTACGAAATGATATCGGGATGGCGTGACGGCATCGACGTCCAAGCAGAGACACCCCAGCGGCGCTGTCAGATCCGAAAGCGGATTGATGCCGTATCCGGCGAGAGGACAGCAGAAGAACACACCCAGCTATGTGAACGTCTAATGTCTAAAGACGAATCCCATAACATACGAATCGAAGCCAACGAACTGGCAGGAGCGACGGATGTGCCATTCTGAACAGCAAACATTCTTGGACGGTGGCTACGCACCAAATACACGCCAGATGCCTCGCACAACAGACGCAGACACCAGCCACCAGGCCGTCGAACGCGTGAACGCTTCCGAACAATGCTGGCTCGTGCTGCGCGCCCTGGATTCCGTCGGTGGCTCTGTCACATCTGGCGAGCTGGCACACTTTTCAGGCATCGACCTGGACCTGATATGTCGGAGGCTACCCGACTTGGAAAAGAGGCGACTGGCAAAACGTGGCGCAGTTCGCCCGTGCCGGCAATTGGGAAGCAACCAAACGACATGGGGGCTGATTGGTGGGCAATCTTTCCTGCAGCCATCCGCACATAAAAGAAACGCCCCGACCCATCGGCCAAGACGCCTCGTTTGCTTCTCACCAATTTCGTGTGACACAGCAAGACGGTGCCGCCTGACTGATAGGATATTTCGCTCCGCACAGAAAAGGTACGACTTGATGAAACATCGGACTAACATTTAGGGGGCCTGGCACGAAAAACCCCCGCCAGTGGAGACCAGCGGGGTGGTGAGTTTCGAGTTAGATCAGCGCATTATGCTCGTCGGCGTCGCCGCCAGCGGATCAGGCCCAGCGATAACAGGCCGAGGGCGGCCAGGGCGAGTGTGGAGGGTTCGGGGATGACATTCACCAGTTCACCTTGGATCTCGAAGCCCGACCAACTGGAAGGTGCGCCATTATCGACCAGCGTGCCGAGAATCTTTCCCCCACCATCGGCAATCACCGAATTGAAACTGGCCACGTCAGCGGTGGTGATTGTGCCCCCACCGGTATTCGAGACGGTGAACGTGGCATCGTTGATGGGTACTCCATCGGTGTCGTATTGGCCGAACAAACGCAAGTCATAACTATTGCCTGGAGTCAGGTTTGTGATCTCCCAACTGATCGGGCCAACACCAAAACCACCTTGCAAGAAGACTACGTCGTTGCGCACTGCATTCGTCGCGGTACTCAAGAAAGCAGAGTAACCATTGGCGGCAGTCATGCTAAACCCTACGCCCGTCGTCGTGGTTCCATCGATCAGCTTCAGAGAGGAAATGGAATCCGAGTTTCGAACTCCGCCGACACTGGCTCCGATATCCAGCGCATTCCAAAAAGCCCCAACGGGCAGCGCGAACCCGCCTGGCTCGTTCCCCGTCGGAATGGCCGCGCCTGTCACGTTGAAATCTGCGGCAATAATATCGCTCCAAGCGGCTCCGGGAGCTGCGAATCCGTAGACTATTGCGCCTGATAACATCGCCGCGGAAATCATACGAGCGAAAAGTGATGCCTGGAACTGGCTGCTGTTCTTCACGGTAGCATTGCGAATTGTCATGGGTCTGTCCTTCCGACAAGCAGATAGGGGATAACTGATAGGCGTTTTGAACCGCCGACTGATAGGCGTTTTGAACCGCCGGCTTGCCTAGAACTGATAGGCGTTTTGAACCGCATGCGCGGACTGATAGGCGTTTACTGATAGGCG
>JAQBVG010000144.1 GCA_027623655.1 Chloroflexota bacterium | reverse complement strand
GAAATCGAACATCAGACGGACTTGATCGGGCATCAATTTACGTCAGAGCGCTGAGTTCTGACAGATCCGACCGACACAGGCCCAGTTCGAGCGTATCGCACAGGCCATCGATCCTCGCGCCGCAGTGATCTCGACCCGGCAACTCCGTGGCGGCACCTCTTGCCGCATGGATGTCCTTGAGTTCGGACGATCAGACGTCCCAACAGCCAGTACGCAGGAGGTGGTGGTGCGGCAGTATGGATCGTGGCACCAGGGCGACAGGCAGCACCCCGTCGTTTTCGAATCGGCGGTGCTCAGAGTTCTTGCAGAAACAAATGTTCCGGCTCCGAGGCTGGTTCTGGGCGAGCCGACATCGAAAATCCTCGGTCGACCCGGCATTGTCACAACCCTGGTAGATGGCGCGCCAAAGGTAAAACCGAACGGCAATGAAAAATGGGTGAAAATCCTTGTCGGCGCCATCGCAAAGGTCCACGAACTTGAACTCGGGCCAACATTGAACGGTCTTTTGCCATCTTCGTTCGAAGGCTGGGACAGGACGCTCGGTGCACCCTCTCCACCTGCCCACGTGAGTCAGCATCCACTTGGCTACGAGTTGTGGAGCCGTCTGAAACGACAATGGCCGTCGGTTGATAAGTCTGCCCGCAGCCTGATCCACAACGACTACTGGTGTGGCAATACGCTGTGGAAACACGATGAACTGGTTGCGATCGTCGACTGGGAGGAGCCTCGCATCGGCGAACCGACCTGCGACATTGCAAACCTGATTCAGGACGCAGCAGTAACCGGGATCGACATCGAACGGCAGGTTCTTGACGTGTACGGCCGGGTGTCGATTCGACCGCTACGGGACTACACGTTCTGGCGAATGGCATCGGCGCTGGGCGAAATGCCCGATCCCGGTGAATGGGCTGAACTTTTTCCGTCGATGACAGGCGAATCTGTCTCTGCGGACCAGTTCAGGGCGAATCACACATCATCGATCGAAAAGCTGCTCGGCGAATCCTGACACGCTTGAGAATGATCCCGGATCGCCTGTGGGACACGAATAACCAATCGTAAAAATAGACACGGCCTGCCCGTCACCCGTTCGGCTTGATAATGAACTTCACGCCTTTGCCTTCGCCCGAGTCGACGATCGCACGAGGAACTTCGCCCAACTCGTATCGACCCGAAATGACTCCCTGCAAGTTCAGCTTGCTGATCTCTTCCGGCGTTCTTGAAAACACGTTTCCGCGCCCGAACGCGCCCTTCAGGGTAATCTCGCGATAGTGCATGTCATACAGGTCGACCGGCAACGGCGCTCCCTGCGGGCTTACGCCGATCATCAGGACCTGGCCACGCGGTCGCACGATCTCGACGCACTTTGCTACCAGGGTCGATTTTCCAACCGCCTCTGCAGCGATATTCGCTCCCTGGCCGCCGTTGTGGTCTCTGACAAAGTCCGCGAGATCACCCTCTGACGGATCGTGCAACAAGTCGGCTCCGAACTGCGTCGCCATCTCGCGCCTCGCAGCTACTGGCTCCGACATGATCATGGTTTCAACACCACGTCGCTTTAGAAACGCGAGTGTGAAAAGACCCATGATACCGCCGCCTATGACGACACCCACCGCACCCTCAGAAATATTCATCATCTCGGCACCCGAAAGGCAGCATGAAGCCGGTTCAGTAAGAGCGGCATGTTCGAGGTCGAGTTGGTCGGGGATCTTGATCGCCGACTGCGCCGGGGCGGTTGCATATTCGGCGAACAGTCCAGAGGTCAGCAGGGCGTTCTCGCAACGGGAATACGACCATGTCTTGCACGCCGGACACTCACCGCAGTGGCTGGTCGTGTTCAACGCCACCCGCTCGCCGATACGACCGGGGTCCACGCCTTCACCGACCTCAACAATGATCCCGGCACCCTCGTGACCAAGCACTTTTGGAGGGATCGAAGGGAACAGACCCTGGGTAATGTGGACATCGGTCCCGCAAACGCCGACAGAGTCAATCTTTACCACGACCTTACCGGGTCGCGCCTCCGGGTCCGGCACCTGGTCAAGCGAAAACTTCTCGCCACCGTGCCACGTCATCAATCGCATCATCTAAATGACCTCACGTCGACTCGCAGTCGCGGTCTCGAAATTGTGCACTTACTGTCCCAGATAATGCATCAATTTTCTTCGGCTGGCCGCAGGAATCGCGTGGAATATAAGCGGCTTTCAGCGGGACAGGACCCTGGCCACGCCGCGACCCGAGAACGCGACCTGGGACACGCGACTATGCACCGACTCCGCACGTCTGCAGGGCGGCTAAAACGGCATCGGTGATTCCCGACAGATCGCCTGAGCTCGTTGCAATGACCGCGCTCGCCAGATCAGCTGGCTTGAGTTCACTCGAAAGGCAGGTCAGTTGTTCAATTGTCAGATCGCTAACCGGGATCGGAGTCGTAGTCGGCTCCGCGGGAACCGGTCCAACCCCGTCGCCGATTCCACCGTCGGGTTCGACAGGAATCGCGACACCTTCTCTGCACCGAGTGAGCGCTTCCTGTGTTTCGGGGTCAATTTGAAAGCCGCGACCGCCGCCAGCGAGTTGGCCACCGAGGATCGTTGCCAGGCATTCCTGAAATACAGGGGCTACGAAGCCACCGGCTCCGCCAAAACGACCGGCCCCGCCAAATGCCCCGCCTCTCTGAACGCCGTCGCCGGGTTCAACACCACATCGCTCAAGTACCGCCGTGAGTTCATCGTTTTCGCCACTGAAAAGTCCACCAGGACCAGCAGCAAAATCTTCGCCAAGCTCGTTAGCGAGACATGCCTGCGCTTCTTCGTCGAATCGGCCCACAGCGCCAGCAAGCCCTCCGCCGCCGAAACCTCTGAGATCGCCGAGAGCGGTCGTGGTGTCGACACCGCATGCGTCGAACGCCAGGGCAAGGTCTTCGCTCAATCCACCGCTGAACAGAGCGCGGCCAAGTGTCGTCGGGTCAATATCGTCACCAAGTTCGCTCGCAAGACACGCCTGGACTTCGGGGTTCGTGAATACACCCTGGCGACCGGCGCCATCGGGTACGCGTGCGCCTGAATCGGTGTTCGCCTGCCCCGGCACCACAGTCGGTACCGGTGTCGGTGTTGGCGGCTCTGCGGTGGGCTTGGCGGCAGTACCGCCACACGCCGCGGCGACCGCCACAATTAGAACCATGATCGATGTCGAAACAAGTTGCGTGCTGCGTCGCATTGAGATTCCATTGGACATGTTTTGAGTGGCGCGATCGCCGCGCCCCGTGTTGATGCGTGACCGCAACGAAAATTCTAATCGGCCGGTGTTCAGGAAATGTGAAGATGCCGGCCGGCTAATCAACGACTCTGAGCAGGTCTGCACAGGCCAGTAACGATGCAGTCGGCTCTTTACCCTCGCAGAGAAGCACCATATTTCCAACAACCACATAATCGACGTACTTCGGGTAGTTACAAAGACCCGAGTTGTGACCACCGACTCCGGTGCATTGACGGCGCTCCTTCAAACCGACATCCCAACGCTGTTCGTCTTCGGACAACACGGCGTCGATGCCCGTCGCTTCGTCGGCAAAATCGACTCCTGAGGTTATCGCCTCAGCATGCGACGGGTAGAGCCGAACCTCGTACTCGAGACGTTTGTACACGTCTGTCCCGTAGAACCCGTAGTGCGCTTCCACGGCTGCATCGAGCCCCGTCACGTCGTAGCTTTTATTCTTCTTGAACCCTGTGGATTCCAGGTCTTGAAGTGTGTACACACGGCCGGGATCTGCCAGTTTCGCGAGCAGTCCATCAAATTCAGTATCGGTGTCGCACGCTGTGATCACACTCGTAAAAATATCGACCAAAACGGCACTCACATTCCCAAGTCCGCCGGTTATCTTCTCGCCAAATTCGTTATTCAGACACTGTTGAAGCAACGAAAGCCTGGCCCGGGCTGCGACTTCAGCAGCGCGCGAATCGTCGTCCGGTTCCAGGTAGCCAGGCGAGCTCGGATCGTCAGCCGCAGCGCCCTGATCCGAAAATCCCAGCACTCCGACCTCCTCGGCAGTCAGACATTCCACGAAGCCCAGCACGCCCTGCGCCGCACCCGGACTCGGGTTGTCGCTTTGACCGACGAGGACCTCACCCATCACACCTTCGGGAAGTTCGTCCATGAGAGAAATCACACACTCCAACGACGACCCGCTAAACGATCCCAGTCCAGCCTGAATTTGCCCGGCAAGGACTCCCAACACCAGCTGATTCGAGAAGCACCGGGCCACGCCATCACGCTCCGAATCTTCAAGTTCCGCGCCTGAAACAAGAGCGGTAAATCGTTCGGGTCCCACGGACGATGTCAGGCAGGCGACATCCGCCTCTGGCATCTGTGCGAGAAATCCCTCGATATCGTTCACGGCTGCCGGAGCGATTATCTTCAACCGTGGCACAGGCGTTGGAGCTGGCGTGGATGTCGGCGGCACGGCGGTCGGCTCGGCCGCGGCACTACCGCATGCGGCAGCGAGTATCGCCAGTGGGGTACCGATTGAAATTAGTAACTTACCGAGTCGCATCCAATCCTCAAACCAGCCCGTAACCGACGCCCGACAAATACATACGGGATCCAGAAGCTAACGATGGGCGATTGCCGACAGTTCCCGGAACCTGCGAACGCGGATGTCATCATTGTCCGATTTGCGAGCGTCCGTATTGCGAGCGTCCAAATAGCGAGCGTCCAGATAAGGTGGGCCCAGACAACGAGCGTCCAGTAATGCGCCTACTGCCGATCTTTCACAAACACCGCAATCTCACGCGGATTCATACGACCAAGCTGGGTCGTTGCGTAGAGTGAGGCCGCGACCGCACCACCGGGCCGCAATATGAACTCCGCCGGCTGCATTATCGTTTCACCTTTCCGCTCGCCGGGCCAGGCCCCGAGAGCGTCGATCTCTTCCTGCTTCACCCCGTAAGCGACCGGGAACGTCAAACCGAGAGTACTTGCCGTGCCAATCGCACC
>JAQBVG010000143.1 GCA_027623655.1 Chloroflexota bacterium | reverse complement strand
CAATGGCCAAGAACTACCAGAAGCGCTTTGGTCTGGATCAGCCGATATGGGTTCAGTACACCAACTTTCTCATAGATCTCGCCAAACTGGATTTAGGCACCTCAATCGCATTTTTCCCCCGCACCGTCAACGACATCGTCTTTGAATCGCTGGTCTGGACACTGGGGTTAATGGGGACCGTCACCATCATGGCATTCGTGCTCGGCACACTCGCCGGAGCGATACTTGGTTGGCCGAGGCGTCCCGGCTGGGTCCAGTACATCTTTATGCCGTTGCTCACACTAGCTGCGATCCCGCAGTACCTGCTGGGAATGGTCCTGATTTTCGTATTCGCTTTCACGCTGGGCTGGCTACCGCTATTCGGTGGCTATGAACCTGCAACACTCCCGACCCTGACCTTCGGTTTTGTCCTCGACGTGTTGCGACACGCCATTCTTCCAGCTGCGGCCATCCTGTTTTCTGTTATCGGGTTCTGGGCAATTGGAATGAGGGGCATGATGATCAACACCCAGGGTGACGATTTCATGATCCAGGCAGATGCGAAAGGCTTGAAGGGCAGTCGGATCTTCCTGCGTTACGCAGTCCGGAACGCCCTGCTTCCGCAGGTGACCGGACTGGCGCTCGTACTGGGAACGATCATTACCGGGCAGGTGTTGGTCGAGCGGGTGTTTTCGTACCCCGGGATTGGCGACATCCTGTTTCAGGCGATTCGACTATCCGATTTCTTCGTAATACGCGGGATTGTGATCGTGATCATCCTGGGAATTACCGGTGCGACCTTCTTACTTGATGTCCTCTACCCGCTGTTGGACCCGAGGATAAGGGTGAGGAAGTAACCGATGGCTCAGCAGGTAACAACGCCTAGTGCAAACGATGTCCCGATGAGAAAAGAGGGAATCTCACTCTTCTATGAAGAACGAGTGCGGCCGATAGTACGGTACTCACGACGTAATCCGTCATTGATCGTTGGGCTGGGCCTGATGCTCGGCCTGCTTTTATTTGTCGGCATCGGCAACCTAGTTTGGGACACAGATCAGTACAGGGTGCTGTCCACTCCAACGCGTCTCGCGCCGACACTGTCTCACGAGATGGTCGTTCGAGGAGTGCCCACCGGTGAGACCAGGGCATTTCCGTTTGGCACCGACACGCAGGGGCGTGACCTCTTGGCTGTGGCCATCAAAGGAACTCCACTTACGCTCCGCATCGGCCTGGTTGCCGGCTTCGTATCGATCGGGCTGGGGACCATCGCCGCCTTTGTTGCCGCGTACTATCGAGGCTGGGTTGACGGTGCGGTCAGGACTATCGTTGATGTTGGCCTCGCCATGCCTGGCCTTCTGATTCTGATACTGGTCCGAATAAATATAGGCCGAGAGCTCAGTGTCGACGAGATGGGCCTGGCACTCGGGCTTGTCAGTTGGGTGTTTCCGGCTCGGACAATACGCTCCCAGGTACTGGTGATGAGAGAAGCATCGTATGTAGAGCTTTCACGCCTGTCGGGAACAAGCGGCATGGGCATTATTTTCAAGGAAATGCTTCCAAACCTGACCCCGTACATCACGGCCAGTCTGGTCGGCTCGGTGGCCGGCGCAATACTTGCGTCTATTGGCCTCGAAGCGATCGGTCTCGGCAGCTTTGGGTTACCGACACTCGGTATGACCATCTACTGGAACATTCAGTTTTCGTCGATCATCCTCGGAATGTGGTGGTGGTGGTTGCCGCCCCTGGTTGCCATCGTGATCGTGTTCGTCGGTCTGTTCTTGATTTCATCAGGTTTGGATGAATGGTCGAATCCACGATTGAGGAAACGCGTTTGAGCACAGAGCAAGCAATTAGGACCTACCGTACGGGTGCCCGGATCACGGATGTCGATGCCCTTGTGGTCGACGGGCTCTCGGTCTACTACGAAACCGAGTCTGGAACTGTCAAAGCATGTGACGACGTTTCGTTCACGCTGAAACAGGGCGAACGGTTCGCTCTCGTCGGCGAGTCTGGCTCGGGCAAGACGACGCTCGCAATGGCACTTATGCGCCTGACCCGCCCGCCTGGGCATATCGCCCGGGGCAGCGTAATCCTAAACAACCGTGATCTTGTCAAGCTCACAGATGATGAAATGCGTCGCACACGATTGTCAGAGTTGGCCCTGGTCCCTCAGGGAGCGATGAACTCGTTGAATCCCGTGATGCGGATCGAAAACCAGATTATCGACGGCATCCTCGATCACCTTCCCGACGGCGAAGATGCTCCGACAAAGGACCAACTTGACCGGACTATTCGCGACCTCCTGAACCGGGTCGGGCTCAGACCAGAAGTCGCACGTATGTTCCCCCATGAACTATCTGGCGGAATGAAACAGCGTGTGGCAATGGCCATCGGGATTTCGTTAAGACCGAGTTTGATCATCGCCGACGAACCGACGTCAGCTCTGGACGTCGTGGTGCAGCGCCAGATAATGCAGACACTTGGCCGCCTTCAAGAGGGCCTGGATGCGTCAATCATGCTTGTGGGGCACGACATGGGCCTTGTGGCCCAGTTCGCCGATACGATCGGCGTAATGTATGCAGGCAAGCTGGTTGAGGTGGGACCCGTCGAAGAGGTCTTTAGCGATCCGAAGCACCCGTACACAAAGCTGCTGATCCAAAGCCTTCCATCTTTACGCGAGAAGAAGGAATTTGTCGGGATCCCCGGGCTACCCCCGCAACTGATCCACCTTCCAGTTGGATGTTCGTTCGAAGAACGCTGTCCGTCCCGGTTTGATAGATGCCCGGTGACTATTCCCGAAAAAATAGAACTTGGAGGCCGCAGAAGCGTGGCCTGCCACCTGTACGAAGGTGAGACCGTATCTTGAGCGCGTTTCTGGAGCTTGATCACGTAACTAAGACGTTTGGCGGTGGAGGCTTGTTCGGTGGTGGTTCCGTCACCGTCGCCGTAGACGACGTATCACTCACGATAGACGAGAGCGAGCCGAGCATCACGACTGTTGCGGGGGAAAGCGGCAGTGGCAAGACCACGCTTGCGCGCCTGCTCCTTGGAAGCACCGTGCCGTCGGGTGGTCGCATGCTCTACAGGGGGAAAGATTTCACCAGGCTCACCCGCCGGGAGCGTCGTACCTTCAGGCGGGAGGTGCAGCCAATCTTCCAGGATCCATTTGAGTCATACAACCCGTTCTACAAGGTCGACCATGTTCTCGACGCACCAATCAAGAACTTCAAGCTGGCTTCGTCGAGCGCCGAAAAAGCGCGAATGATCGAAGATGCACTCGAAATGGTCGGGCTGGTCCCCGAAGAAACCCTGGGTCGCTTCCCCCACCAGTTGAGCGGGGGACAACGCCAGAGGGTAATGGTTGCTCGGGCGCTGTTGTTGAAGCCGCGCGTGATTCTTGCGGACGAGCCGGTATCCATGGTTGATGCTTCTCTCCGGGCAACAATTCTCGACTCGATCCGGCGTTTGAACAGGGAGCTGGGCATATCTGTTGTATACATCACCCACGACCTGACTACCGCGTACCAGATCAGCGACAACATCATGGTCATGTACCGGGGCACTGTGGTTGAAGCCGGAACTGTTGATGCAGTCATTCCCAGCCCACAACATCCGTACACGCAGTTGTTGATCGAATCGATCCCGCAGCCAGACCCAAAAAACCGTTGGGGGTCGGAGCCACCGCAGCAAAACTGGGAGATTACCGACATCAAGATCACCGGCTGCAAGTTTGCAGACCGTTGCCCCGCTGTGATGGACAGGTGTCATACCGTGCGACCGTCACAGTATTTGATTGGCAAACAGCAGTTGGCGACCTGCCTGCTTCACGAAGACAAAGGTGTAGCAGACCCGGACGTCACCAGGACATTCCAGACCGAACAACAGGCCATCGCGGCCGCGGCAGCCAACTTTGCGGCATCCAACGTTTAGAACTCAGGGACCAGAATCGAAAACACCGAACGTGACGGTGTAAACCGCCAGACCTTCGGTGTTTGTCGTAAATGTGAGTTCGTGCTGACCGAATTCCGGGAGTTCGAGTATCTGGTACAGGCGTGCCTCGTGAACACGTACAACAGAATTTCCGGACGGTTCCCAGGTCACATCACTGCCGGCTTCTGCGCTGGACAGAGGTCGTCCGTCAAGTTGGACGGTGATGTCCCCCGCCCCGGCGGGATGGCCCAGCACGGCATTTACTGACGTGGCAAAGAACTCGAACGAAAATCGCGCCAGCTCACCCGGCGCTCGATTTGCACTCAAAACAGAGTCCGCTGTATTCAGCCAGACGCCATCCAGAAAAAACTGTCCATGCCTGCGAGAGCCATCGTCGGCATAGTCGACTTCCACATCAGGGGCTTCGTAGTAGTTGTCCTGACCGGCGTAGAGACCATCTGATAGGTAGTTGTTCATATAACCCCCGTACAGCTCCCTGGTGATGGTGTGTGAGCCTGTCGAACGAACTGGCGCCGTTACTGGAGAGTGAGGGACTCCTGTGAGATCGTTCCCTGCTGCCTGTAACTCCGAGCGGATAATCGACTCTGTCTCGTCGTAACCCCCTTCTCCAAAATGGCGGAACACCACCTCGCCAGTTGCACTGATCAAATACTTCGATGGCCAAAAGTGGTTGCCGTACCTGTCCCAGGTCTCCATGTCGCCATCGAGCGCCACCGGGTATTCGAGACCGTATCGTCTGACAGCGGACTGGACATTGTCAGGTATTTTCTCGAAATCGAATTCGGGCGAATGCACGCCTATCACGATCAACCCGTGATTGCCGTATGTCTCGTGCCATGCGCTCAAATACGGGAATGTTCGGACACAGTTGACGCATGTATAGGTCCAGAAATCCAGAAGTACAACCCGTCCAGAATCGACCAGATCGGTAACCGACAGCGGATCGGTATTGATCCAGCCATCGAGTCCCACCAGTTCCAGATCGTCGATCACGAACGACTCGGGTTGACCTATCGGTGCAAATTCATTTCCCGGTGGTGTTGGCGTAACCGTTGGCGGCAACACACCGGAGCTTGACGGCACTATTTGCGATGTCGCCGGGACTGCGATGATGTTCCCGGGCTTCCCGGAGTCGAGCCTGACCCAAATCGGGACCGGCGCAATGCC
>JAQBVG010000142.1 GCA_027623655.1 Chloroflexota bacterium | reverse complement strand
AGTGGTCATTCGGCCTGCCACTCCCGTCGGTGCTGCAACTCCGGCGGCACCGAAAGGAAAGATACAAGGTCTGAAAATGACTCTCTAATCATCACCCTTGCCGGGGGAGACGAGTTTGCCGGCGATCGATTGCTTGTCGTGACAGGTCGGACGGTCGATACCTCCGGCCTCGGGCTCGAATCAGTCGGACTCGGTGGCACCAGATTCATCGAGGTTGACGAGCGCATGCGCGCCGCCGACGGGCTCTGGGCAATGGGTGACGTGACCGGCAAGGCAATGTTCACGCACATGGCAGTCCACCAGTCCGGGATAATTGCCGGCGACATACTGGGTGAAGATCACGCACCGGCACGGTACGACGCCCTGCCCCGAGCCGTATTCACCGACCCTGAAGTCGGAGCAGTGGGTATCACCGAGGCCGGTGCTCGGGCGGCAGGACTGGACGTCGAAATCGCAGTTAAGCGCATGCCCTATACGTTCCGTGGCTGGCTTCACCAGGCGAGTCATGGTGTAATCAAACTCATCGCCGATCGCAAGACCGGATTGCTGCTGGGCGCAACTGCCTGCGGACCCTCTGCCGGCGAGATACTGGGGCTAGTCACACTCGCAATACATGCCCGCATTCCGCTCGACGACTTACGAAGCATGATCTACGCATACCCAACTTTTTACGGCGGAATAGGAGAAGCAATCGGGGCTTATGCGAAAGGTATAACAACCGTAATCGACCCCGACTACGAGGGATTCAAACCGGTCAATCCCGAATAAGCTCGCGGTCTCTATAACCTGGATTGCCACCTATCCTTGCTCCGACAACGCCTCCTGATCGGACCAGTGAGTTCACTGCCGTCTGTCCTCAACAGGTGAGCGAATAGGCAAACGAACAAGTGAACGTCGCACCGACGACGCGTTTACAATCCAATGCCTCACTACGTGAAAACTCAGGGGCAGCGCGCATGGTCCTTAGCGACCGGTCAATCAAAGAAGCAATCGCACTCGGGACGATCAAGATCGAACCCTATTCGCCGCGCGACGTTCAGCCAGCCAGCGTCGACTTTCACCTCGCCAATAAGATCCTCGTGTTCCGCAACTCGACACTCCCGTACATCGACCTGCGGAATGCTGTCCCAAACCTGACCGAAGAGGTACTGATTGCCGACGATGAACCCTTCATGCTGCACCCCGGAGAATTCGTGCTCGGCAGCACGCTCGAAAAACTGAGCCTCGCCAATAACCTGGTGGCGAGAATCGAAGGAAAAAGCTCCCTGGGCCGTCTGGGCCTGATGATTCATTCGACCGCAGGATTTATCGACCCCGGCTGGACAGGAAACCTGACACTCGAACTCGCAAACGTGTCTCGATTACCGATCACCCTCTATTCCGGCATGCGCATCGGCCAGATTTCGTTCCAGCTAATGACCACTGAAGTCGACCGACCGTACGGGTCGAAGGAATTAAGCAGTCGATACCAGGGCCAGGAATCACCTACAGCGAGTCGAGCACATCTCGATTTCGACAGCCACATCAAACGATCGTAGCTAGACACATTTGGCCTCCTCAGGCTCCCCAGGTAGCGCCGTACAAATCGTGACAGACACGCCGCTCGAACGAGCATTCGAATTAGCCGAACTGGCCATGGGTGGAGTCGCGCCACGTCCGCCGGTCGGTGCGGTGGTCGTGCAAGACGGTGAAATTGTCGGCGAAGGAGCAACTGAACCCAGACCCGGCAAGCATGCCGAGCTGATCGCGCTCGAACAGGCCGGAAATCGCACCCTAGGCGCCACGCTGTACTGCACACTCGAGCCGCACGCCTTCCAGGGTGTGGCCCCCCCATGCACCGACGCGATCATCGAAGCTGGGATAGCTAGGGTCGTTTCACCGCTCGAAGATCCGAACCCACGGGTTTCCGGCAATGGCTTCAGGCGCCTCAAGGCCGCGGGAATCGAAGTTGAAAGAGAAGTAGCACAGGAATACGTGGATCGCTCGCACCGGCTTGTAGAGGGTTTTGCCCACTATCTAAAAACGCGCCGACCGCTCGTTACTCTGAAAATCGCAACTTCACTCGATGGCAAAATAGCCACCAGAACTGGCGAATCGAAGTGGATAACAGGCGAATTGTCCCGGCTACGAGTTCACAGGATGCGCTACGAGTCCGATGCGTTGATCACCGGAATCGGGAGCGTACTGGCCGACGACCCGCGAATGACCGCCCGAAATAGCCAGGGGGAGCCGACAGGTCGCCCTCTCCTCAGGGTCGTCGTTGATACCAGTGGTCGAATGCCACCAGGTGCGGCACTGCTGAAAGAAAAAGGCGAAGTCCTCTGGGTGGTAGGCGATGACGTGGACGTTATTCCGCCGAACGATGCGGTGACGGTACTGAAAGCCACGAAGTTGGCCGGAAAAGTCGATCTCGCAGTAGTTATTGGCGAGTTGGGAACAAGGGGTCTTCATAACGTAATGATTGAGGCCGGTGGCGGTCTTGCCGGCGCGTTTGTTGAAGGCGGCTACGTCGACAGGGTTGCGGCGTTCATAGCGCCCAGGATTATCGGAGGTCCTGATGCTCCTGGTCCGCTGGCCGGAAAGGGAATCGACTCTCTGGCAAACGCGTTGACACTCGAACGAGTTACCCACACCGTGATCGACAGCGATATTCTTGTCGAAGGCTACGTCGGTAAGTTCGAACATGGACTGGCCTCACAGTAGCCAATGGTGATAGCCAGCAGGTTCGAGCAATAAAAGTGTTTTCAGGAATCATCGAAGAGATTGGGACCGTCGAGTCATATGACGGTGAAACTCTAGTCGTACGCGCCAGTCAGGTGCTCGACGATCTGAAAGTATCGGAGTCGATTCTTGTGGCAGGTGCCTGCCTCACCGTAACCGAACTCTCGAAATCCACCTTCACGGTTGAGACCGTTCCCGAAACACGGGTTCGCACCAGCTACGGAGACCTGAAACGTGGCGATCATGTAAACCTCGAACGCTCGCTACGTTATGGCGACCGTGTCGGAGGCCACATGGTGCAGGGGCACGTCGATGGGGTTGGCACAATCCGATCTGTGATCGAAGACGGCAATTCCAGAGTCGTCGTTATACATACGCCCGAGAATATAATTACGAACGTAGTTGAGAAGGGATTCATCGCAGTCGATGGAATAAGCCTTACGGTAGTCGACCGAAACCCCGACAGCTTCAGTGTCGCCATCATTCCCTTCACGTTCGATCACACAACCATGAACGAACGACCTGAAGGTTCGAAAGTAAACCTTGAAGTCGATGTGATGGCAAAGTACGTGGCAAACCTGATTAAACCCTACCGAAGAACCCTCACCAGGTAACCGATGACCAGCAATCCCCACATCCCCGACACAGTCGACAACAGAGCGATCGAATCAATAAATCGCGCTGTCGAACAGATAAAGAAGGGGGGAATCGTGATTCTCGTCGATGACGAGGACCGCGAGAACGAGGGCGACATGGTGATGGCGGCGCAGGACGCAACGCCGGCAAACATCACGAAGATGACGATGGAAGCGCGAGGACTGATCTGCACCCCGATGCTCGGGGCAGACCTGGATCGCCTTGAGCTACCAATGCAGGTGCAGAAAAACACCGCCGAACACCGGACGGCGTTTACTGTGACCGTCGACGCAGCGTACGGCATTACAACCGGTATTTCGTCGGCGGATCGATCACATACGATCCGGTTGCTGGCCGACGAGGAATCTTCAAAGGCCAACTTCGTTCAACCGGGGCACGTTTTCCCCCTGAGGTACGAAGATGGCGGAGTGTTGGTCCGCGCCGGTCACACCGAAGGGTCAATCGATCTCGTGAAAATTGCCGGCAAGCACCCGGCGGCCGTGGTTTGCGAAATTCTGAACGACGATGGCACGATGGCACGGCGACCTCAACTCGAGGAAATCGCCCGCAAACACGGGTTTCCGATTGTGACTATCGCCGACGTAATCGCTTATCGCATGAGTCACGAAAAGTTAGTCGAGCGTGTCGCCGAAGCGCGGCTACCTACAGAGCACGGCGTGTTCACTGCGGTTGCCTATAAAAGTTACGTCGACCCGGCCGAGCACATCGCTCTGTTCATGGGTGAAATCGACGATTCGGAGCCGGTGCTCGTCCGGGTTGAATCCGAGTGTCTGACGGGACACGTATTCGGCAGCACTCGTTGCGACTGCGGTGACCAGGTGAACATGGCTCTGAAAGCGATCGCAGAAAATGGCCGTGGAGCACTGGTTTACATGCGCCAGGAAGGTCGTGGCATCGGCCTGCTAAACAAGATGAAGGCTTACGAACTCCAGGACCATGGCCTCGACACTGTTGAAGCCAACGTACGGTTGGGCTTTCCGATGGACCTCAGGCGTTACGGCGTCGGCGCACAGATTCTTCGCGATCTCGGTGTACGTCGCATGAGGCTCCTGACCAACAATCCGAAAAAGGTCGTCGGACTTGAAGGGTTCGGGCTAGAACTGGTCGAGCAGCTGCCTCTCGAAGCCCCTGTAAACGACGAAAACCGGTTCTACCTGAGGACGAAGGTCGAAAAGATGGGGCATTCTTTGCATATTGATAGCGGCACTCAGGCAAGCGAGTCAGGCGACTAATGGCACCACGAAACATCGACCAGGTGCTCGTAGGCAAAGGGCTGGGAATCGGCGTGGTCGCGGCACGGTTCAATGGCTACATCACCGACCAGATGCTTGTAATCGCCCTGCAGCGGCTTACCGATCTTGGCGTCGCAGGCGACGACATAGTTGTCGTCCGTACGCCCGGTGCATTCGAATTGCCACTGGTCGCCAGAAGACTGGCTGATCGTGGCGATATCGACGCCGTGATTTGCATTGGTACGGTAATCCGCGGCGACACCGACCATTACCAGCACGTAGCATCGGCGGCGGCAGAAGGAATCGGCCTGGCCAGCATGGAGTCGGGTAAACCGGTCATCTTCGGCGTGTTGACGACCGACAGCACCGAGCAGTCGGTTGCCCGAATCGGCCATGCGGGTGACTACGCCGAAGCCGCGGTCGAGATGGCTAACACGATGCGCCAACTCCACGAACTCGGGTAGGCGGCAACGCCTTACATGCCGTAAACCACTTCGAGATTTGCCCCCATGCCTGCTAA
>JAQBVG010000141.1 GCA_027623655.1 Chloroflexota bacterium | reverse complement strand
CGCGGGTATCTGGGACGATCTGGTGGATCGTTTGATTTTTACGGTAGACGTTCGGGCGGCCATGGCGGCGGTAAGCTCGGGCAATGCCAAGTACGGCATCGTATACAAAACTGATGCAGCAACTTCGGAGTCGCTTGCGGTCGTTTTCGAGATTATGGAGGGATATTTCCAGATCCGATACGCGGCAGCGTCACTGGAGGGGGCGAGCAACGAGGGCGCGGCAAAAGACTTCCTGGATTTTATTTCGACTGAAGCTGAACCGCGAGCTCTGTTCGAGGCTGCGGGATTCACAGCTCTGACGACAGCAGGGCGGAGTTAGTTCGAAAGCGGATTGGCGTAGTAGGGTCAGTTCCAAATTCAATGAATTCAGAAATTTCGATAATTGCACTGTCTCTGCAAACTGCCGCCGTTGCGACGGCTGTAACGCTGCCGATGGGAATGCTCATTGCGTGGCTGCTCGTGCGCCGGGACTTCCGCGGCAAGTTCGTCCTTGACGTCTTCGTATCACTTCCACTTGCGCTGCCTCCAGTTGTCGTCGGATACATGCTGCTCTGGATCGTTGGAGGAAATAGTTGGTTTGGCGAGGTCAGCGAGTCACTTTTTGGTTCAACCATTGCTTTTACATGGTTAGCAGCCGCTCTGGCGGCCGCGGTGGTCTCGCTCCCACTGGTCGTCCGCTCATTTGCTGCAGCCCTCGCCGCGGTTGACCCCCGGCTCGAATCAGCGGCGCGGGGCCTGGGAGCTGGTCCGTTCCGGACCTTCCTGACCGTGACGTTACCGCTCGCTTACAGAGGGGTCATTGCTGGCGCACTCCTGGGTTTTATTCGAGCGTTCTCCGAATTCGGAGCGACCATCGTCGTTGCGGGGAATATTCCCGGACGAACGCAGACGATACCTTCGGCGATATTCACCAGGATCTCTTCAGGCGACACCGAGGCGGCCTGGCGACTTGCACTGGTGTCGGTGGTGATTGGAATTGCCGCACTTGCAGCTCACAACTGGCTTCTCAGGCGTTCGAATGCCAGTTCCATTTTGTTCAGCCGACCGGGCGGTAGAGATCAATGATCTCCTTCGATATTCAGCTGGACCGCCCTGGATTCTCGCTCGACGTCGCAGGTACGTTTGAAGGTGGGATCACTGCTGTTTTCGGGCCTTCAGGAGCGGGCAAGACCACGCTGTTGAACTGCATAGCAGGCTCCATTCGTCCCGACTCGGGGCACGTCAAAGTCGATGGTCGAACCCTGTATTCGAGTCATGAACCGTCATGGATTGCGCCTGACAGGCGTCGTATCGGAACGGTGTACCAGGATGGGGCTCTGTTCCCTCATCTCGATGTGAGGCGGAACATCGAATTCGGATGGCGATTGATCCCTCAGTCGAGTCGAAAACTTGCCCCAATTGAGATTGCCGAGTTCCTGGGACTTGAGAAACACCTGAGCCGGTTGCCTGCTGAATTATCGGGCGGCGAGCGTCAGCGAGTAGCGATCGCACGTGCACTGGCCATTTCGCCGAACCTTCTTTTGCTCGACGAACCACTGGCATCGCTTGACGCCGCCCGGCGCGGTTCGATCCTGAATTACTTGAAGCGGGTGCACGCGGAATACGAGATTCCGATGGTCTACGTGTCGCACTCAATCTCGGAGGTTGCCGCGATCGCGTCGAAGGCCATGCTTTTGCGCGATGGCAGGGTTGTCGGCTTTGATAGGCCCACGTCGTTGTTGTTGCGGGCTGCTTCCTCGCAATCAGGCACTGTCGATGGCCAGGGCGAATACCAGGAGCGGTTCGACAATATACTGCCGGGCGTCGTTGGGGAGTCCACACGCCACCTGACTGCTATCAATATGGCATGCGTAGAAATATTTGCGACCCGGCAGAATCGAATCCCCGGGGACAATGTCGTCGTTTCACTGGGTGCAAACCAGATAATTCTGGCTGTCAGTGAACCCAGAGATATCTCTGCAAGAAATGTGATTCGTGGGACGGTACTCGAGATCTGGTCGTCCGAGGGGAGAGTATTTTTAGAGGTCGATACCGGTCAGAAACTCATTGTGGAGTTGACCGAAAGCGCGTTGGACGATCTTAGAATTGAGGTTGGTACAGACGTATTTTTAGTATTCAAATCGAGCAGTGTCGATATTTTCGATGCCTGAGCCCAGGAACTCTTGCGATAGTCAACATGAACCGTCTCTTATTACTCGTATCGCTGATCGTCGGAGCAGTCGCTATGCTGGCTGCGTGTTCGTCTGAACCGAAACCCGCGTCGCCGCCGACTGCCGTTCCGACAGCAACAACAGTCGTAGTCACTTCAACCCCGCTGCCCATCGTTCCGGAGGACGCCCAAGTTGATCGCAAAGCAGCGATGTCGCTTGGGATCGACCTGCACCGGCAGTTGTGGTCGACCAGACCTTCAGACAGCTACAAGTTTGGATTCCAGTGGAATGTTGGCGACCACGCCTACGAGCGGGCGAACGTCGAAGTCCGGATTGTCAAAGGTCTGGTCGATAAGGTCGTCTGGGCAAGCAATGCAATAAAAACCGATGGATCGGAGCCAGCGGACTTCGTCGTTCCCGAGCAACCGGATATTGCCAGTTACTACAGCATTGACGGTCTGTTTCGCATGATCTCAGAAGCCATTGAAAACGATCCGGTCAGCGTAACGCTTGGTTTCGACTCGGTGTTCGGTTTCCCGACCGCTGTCGACATCGTGTTTCCGCGAAATAGCGAACATGAAGACCTGTCGTTCTTTGCGGCGCAACTGATTCCACTACCGGGTCCACCACAGTAATTGTTTGAAACCGGGGGAGCGAATATCTCAGGGCGCACTCTGATGGTTAAGGCGATGAGGAGTGGATGCCCGGTTTAGCTTTCTTCAGGAGGACGAATATGTCCGGCCAGGTTCCGCTGGCCGGTTGGGCAAAGGTCGAGTAGCACACACTCCCTGCAGAGCGGGTTTGACTTGCGGCACACCCTGGCCGCGTGCCCATCGAGTTGTGCGTGGAGTTCGCCCCAGAGTTGGACATCTTTGACCAGCCGGGTTTCGAACAGTCCCTTGTAATCCGAATACCTGTTGCCGTCGACGCGCCAGCCCAGTCGGTCGACCAGTCGTCGGGTATAGGAGTCCATGACGAAACTTGGCTTTCGAGCTGCATAAAGAATGATATCGTCGGCAGTTTCTTCTCCGATTCCGAAGATCCCCAGTAGCCGTTTTCGCAGTTCAGGAAGGTCATGGGAGAAGAGATTGGAGTCTTTGCCTTCGTACTGCTCGACAATCACATTCGCGAAGGCCTTTAGCTTGCGCGTTTTCGTGTTGTAGTAGCCGGACGAACGGATCGTTTCGACCAGAACATGCTCGGGAACCTCGTTGAGTGCACTGTATCCCCAGATTCCGGAGTCGTGCATGTTGGCGAGGGCTTGCTCGGCGTTTCTCCATGACGTGTTTTGCACCAGGATCGCACCGGCGACTATCTCGAAACCAGCATCGGCGCCTGAATCGAGTAGATCGTATTTGACCGGCCACCAGTTCCTGGGGCCTGTCTTTTTCAGCAGACGTTCGTAAACTTCGAGCAGATCGCGCTCGGTGGGGTCAGTAAGTTCGTTTCTCATTGATGAGGGCGTGGAGCGGGTCCGTCGTATCCTCTGGCGGCGGGTGTTGTGCGACAATTGGACACGATATTAACCGCAGGGGGAATCCATTGCTGACGATGTTTGAGAGACTCGATGCTGCAGCGGCCAAAATGGGAAGCTACGTGTGTGTCGGCCTCGATCCAACTCCCGATCGCGTACCGATTGACGACGTACTCGCATTCAACTGCGCGATAGTCGACGCCACAAAAGACGTCGTGTCTGCATTCAAACCCCAGTTCGCTTACTACGAGGCGATGGGCGTGCCCGGTATGGTCATTCTTGAAAAGACGATCCAGCACATTCGAGATGTGGCCCCCGGTCACGTGATTATTGGAGATGGCAAGCGCGGCGATATTTTGACGACCGCGACCGCCTACGCCACTGCTATGTTCGAGGTCTGGGATGTTGATATTGCCACGATATACGCCTACCAGGGTAGTGATTCGGTTGAGCCGTTCCTACAGTACCCGGGCCGGGGAGTGTACATCGTGTGTCGAACGTCAAACCCTAGTTCGCGCGATATCCAGGACCTTGTGATTGACGGCAGCGACGGAAAGAAACAGGTCTTTGATCGGGTAGCTGATCTGGCAGATCGTTGGTCGGGAACTGAGAATGTCGGCCTGGTGGTGGGTGCAACCTATCCCGATGATTTGCGGACACTTCGGTTCCGCCATCCGCTACCGCATTTTCTGATTCCCGGGGTAGGCGCGCAGGGTGGAGAGGCAGAAGAATCGGCGCGCGCCGGGTCGAACGAGTTGGGAGGTGGCTTCGTGATCAATTCATCCCGTGACATTATCTACGCGTCGCACAATCCAGAAGACTTCGATGTTGCAGCACGGAGCGCGGCAGAGATATTGCGGAATCAGATCAACGATGGACTGAAGAAGGGCAGCATTATTTCGCAGACGATCTCGATTGAGTAGGCTCGCTGTGTCGGTTGAGCGCTGCCCCGCAGACCGCTCGTATCGGCCAGTTGCTTTTCGGTTTCCAAAATGACAGGAACTCCGTTCAAGGTTGGGGAGCGTATTACTCTCAAGAAGCAGCATCCGTGCGGTGGGAGTGAGTGGGATATCTATCGAATCGGTGCTGACATTGGACTGAAATGCACCACCTGTGAGCGCAGGATGATGCTCACGCGGAGAGACACGGAATGGCGGATGATTGTCCCGAAAAAGTAGAATCAACGACAGAGTGACTTCACATTTTCATGTTGATGAGTCACCACCTCAACTGCGCTGTGTAACGGCGCACGGTGTAAACTCTGGTCTGAAGTGAACCCGTCCGTCGACAGTTGGTTTCGCGGTCGACGGGGCTTTCGAGTGATTCTTGCGCCGTCCTGATGGACGGCG
The DNA here is from genome assembly GCA_027623655.1 of Chloroflexota bacterium. Classification (GTDB taxonomy): domain Bacteria; phylum Chloroflexota; class Dehalococcoidia; order Lucifugimonadales; family Lucifugimonadaceae; genus Lucifugimonas. The sequence continues at coordinate 166 of JAQBVG010000141.1, read as the reverse complement.
ATAGCGTACAGCGATGGAGACTCACAATATGATGGAGCTTGTAATTGACAGCATTCGAGTCAGTCTGCTCAATCACCAGCGCGTCGTGATCCTCAAAGAAAAGGATACCGATCGCTATCTCCCGATCTGGATCGGGCCGCCGGAAGCTGACGCCATCGCTGTGAAA
>JAQBVG010000019.1 GCA_027623655.1 Chloroflexota bacterium | reverse complement strand
CAGTCGGCCGAATCGTTGCGGTCAACCAGCGTGCGTCTGACGGGACGAGAATACCCGTCCGCGATTCACCGAGTACTGCCATCTGTTTGTCGAGCGAAGACGACGCAAAATCGTCTCGCGTCCAGGCGATATTGGCCATGGTGCCCGGATCGACCCCGAGAAAAGTAAACGTACTTCCAGCTTCGGCGGTGAGATCGACCCCCGCGGCACGAAACGCAGGAGATGCAGATTCCACTCCGCTGGTTCCGGCTATCAGTCCAAATGTCTCACCGGCTTGAACGCGGTTGGTGTACGAAATCCCGTTGACCCTGAGGTCAGCACCTACTTCATATCGAGCCCTGTCCGCTGCACTTACGTCCAGTGTGCCAGCGAAGCTGGATGCGAAAACACCGAGACCGGCAGTGAGAATCATCAAAAGGGACAGCCGCGAGTAGTGTCGCGGGTTCCGGGCCATCTGCCACAGGACCAGTGTCACAGCTGGTGAAACTAGTCCCGAAATACGGGGGAGCGATGTGATTCTGGCAACCAGTTCGACAATTGCCGGAAAGGCTCGAAGTGCAACGAAACCGCCAAACGCCAGTACGAGGGCCGGCATCGCCACGTTGATATTGTCGGCCTGGGCCGCACCGACTCCCGGCACATCAACAAACGAACCCTCGCTTGCAAGTTGAGCAGCGAACAGCAACAGCAGCGCAAATATCGCAACATCGAGGTAATACTTTTGCATCGCGCTCTGGGCAGTCGGTCGCGTCGACTCACGCGCAGCGACCACTACAGAACGTTTCGCTGCCAGAGATGAGGGGATAACCATCACGAGGAATCCCGCGACACCTGTCAGTACCGAAACAAGGTAGGTGGTCTGTCCCAGGCTTACAGGAAGTGGATTGCCATCGTTCAACCCGCTGAAGAGTGGAATAACTCCGATCCACCTGACTGCCAGGGCAGCAAGCGGCGGTGCAATAGCGATGGCCAAAAGACTTACTGCCGCACCTTCGACAACGAATGCACCTACGACCTGCCTTGCCGTTGCGGCGCGCGTGCGCAACCTCGCTATGTCGTCACGCTGGGTTTCGACCATCAAGATCGACATCGTGGCGACGAAATACAGAACAACCGCGGCAATCACCGAGAACACCACGGTCATAGGCAACCGGCTGAAGAATGTCTGCCGCTGGTTCCGTTCGAGAATGTCTCTCAGGGGAGCATTCTGTGAGTAGCTACCTATCTGCGACTGCAAGCTTGCTTTTGTATCGTCGAAACCCTGTAGAAGGGCATTCGCACCGGACGCCCTGGCGAGCGATGAGTCGACGTGGAACCGCCAGAAATAGCGAACCGACATACCCGGGAAATAAGGTCCTACGCTGGACTGGAATACCTCAGGATCTGGAACGAACGTGAGGTAGTCGAGGTCCGAACCGGCGAGTCCGAACTGGCTATCAATGTCTGACCAGAACTGTGGATCGGCTTCTGCCCGGATGAACGTACCCGATATGCGGACAGCGATCGAATCGTTCAGGTCGTCCCAGAACGGTGCAACAACGACGGTATCCCCAATTGCTGCACCAAATTCTTCCGCAGCAGATTCTTCGACAGCAACCTCGATGTAAAGTTGCCCCTGACCATCATCCTTTGACCCTGTCGACGGCCATGCTCCCTCGGTCAGGATCGTATCCAGCATGAGTCGCGGGGAGTTGATCAGAACTGCTCGCCAGTTGGGGGCGCCCCGCTCTCCTCCGCCCTCCGGTGATCTGACCAGCAAAGTGGGCGAGCCATAAACGATCGAAAGATCGGTAACGATGGAGGACGCAAAATCGTCGACCGCAGATCCGACGAGGTTGAGCAAATGCTCGTGACTTGCAGCGCCGATGTCCGTCTGACGGCCGGTAATTACGATGTCATGGTCTAGGCTGCGGTCCTGTGAAATCTCACGCTTAAGCGCGACATCGCCAAGTGAGTCGAAATAGATGACACTGGCGGCGATTGTTACAACCGCAGCGACAACACCCAGCGATACGACGGCCAGCATTGGCCAGTGCGATCTGGACCGCCTGCCGACAAATCTAATGAACGAACCTGGACTCAAATCAGCCGCTCTTCCCGGTCGCTCGCGTGATGCCCGCTACGTCGATTTTGCGCATCGATATCAGATCGATTACCACCGCCACTGCCGCAGCCAGTACGAGCGAAATGACGAGTGCGCCAACAAAGTTCCAGTTTGTCGAGAAATCCAGTGGAGGCAATCTGTTTACAGTCGCATCGGTCTGGGAGGCCGTATCTACCGCCAGTCGGGCCATTACCATCCCGCTGCCGATGCCTGCACCGACACCGACAGACAACACGACCAGATGCTCGACGAGATTGATAGCAAGCAATCCACGCCTTCGGAGGCCGAGTGCCCTCAGCACGCCGAGAACGAATTGATCACTCGCGGGTCGCATTGGGATAAATGTTAGGAACCCGAGCAGTGCGAGCAAAACTGCCAGTATCGCGGTTACTACAGACGCGCCGCGCCAGCCTGCGACGGCCAAAGGTGTAACTACCGACGACTCCTGTATGTTTTCGCGGTTTACGACGCTATGCAGTCCATCGATTTCAGAAGAAACACGATCGATTACTCCCAGATCGGTCGGGTCTGACAGCCCAACAAATACTTCGGCCGCGACTCCCGCAGAGTTGGCACTGCTCAAGGTAAGGTGATCCCATAGTTGGTCTGCATCGGCGACGACAAATCCTCCAGCTGCCGGATCGAGCGTTGGAAAGTAGTCAACTACACCGACAATCGAAACTGGAATCGATCTGTCAAAAACGTGAATGACAGTAGATTCACCGACAGCGAGATCGTTAGAAACAAGGGCAGATTGGCTGAACAGTACTGGAACAACTGTCGAGGACCCGCGAACCACCCCGCGGACGCCCCGATCGGTGCCGATGCCAAGGTCGATCTGAAGCGCATGGCCCTTATTGCCTTCAGAATCGATGTCCGACAAAAACTCAAAACTACCTACCGATGTGTCAGTCCCCCGGGATGAAGCTAACGGATGCCATTCACCAGGAATATCGAACGACTCCAGGACCTGCTCTGGCACATATTGGCCAGTCACCGTCTCGCCTGAACCAACGCTCGTTGTGACCGAGGATTCGTCGTAGACCATGTAGTCGATAAGAATCGTCGCAGGCGAGCCGAGCTCGTCAGGTGTCAATTCGAAGAACGTCAAACCGACAATTTCAACTGGCCTGGCTGCTTTTCTCGACACCTCGCCCATGCGGACCTGCCAGTCGATGTTGTTCGTTGCACCGAGGTCGACGTTGAATGCCAGGCCGGTTGCATCGAGCAATCTCATGCTTGCACGCATGTTTTCGACCGCAACGTCTGAACGCATCCGGAAACCGACCCTGGTCGCAGATTCGGGCACCCCCAGCGCAGGAAGTTGATTATTCCGCTCCAGTTTCGATAACAGAATTTCCTGTGGTGATGCAGCGAAGTCGCTACGAAAAATGCCGATTCCGGCGAATTCTGCAGGCTCGATTGCGAGGAATTCAAATGGAACGCCCTGTCCGCCGATTCGTTTACTGCCGATCGTGCGCAAGCCCAGAGACATCTCACGAACACCGGTTATTGCTCGGACGTCATCAAGCACTGCCGTGCGGGGTCCGCTGTTGAGATCGACAGGAAACAACCGTAAGTCCGCCCCAACTTCGTACCCGGATTGGTCGAATGCGCCCTGTTCAAGTGTGGCCGCCACCGTTGCCGAAAGCATTGCCGTACCGGCTGCCATCCCAAGGATCGCCATCGGCCACGCATACGTAATCGGCACCCGTGCGAACAACGCCGAAATCAGGTGAGTCCAGGCAGGTCCGCGCCTGCCGAATCCGCCAGAAATCAGTCGGGCAAGCGGCGGTAGAATCCGCAACGAGAATAGAACGGCTACTCCCAGGAATATCGCGGGGGCGAACACCAGCAACGGGTTCACCGCGATGCTGCCACCGGTGCCTTCTGTGACGACCGATGTCTCTGTCGACAAATCCCAGAGAACAACACCGCCAAACAGAAAGAAAACTAAATCCAGATACTGACGCTGGTAGAACGGTTTTCCTTCGACGCGCCGGGAAGATATCTGTTCGGACCCGATCTGTCTCCCGCTGTCTCTCAACACAGTCCAGAATATGTATGCCAGTACCAGCGCTGCACCAGCCAGCGACCAGGCAAAAGCCTGCCATGTCAAAAAGACGGGCATCCCTGCTCCCAGAGTAATCAACTCATACTCAGGTAGCTGCCCCACCAGAGTGATGACCACAAGGGCTAAGAACGGAGCGGACAGCGCCGGAACGATTACGAGGATCACCGCCTCATAGATGAACATCAGCGAGAGCAGACGTCCCCCTGAACCACGTGCCCACAGTCGGGCAGTGTCGACTCGCCGCCTCGCTGTCAGCGCACCAACCGCCATGATCGAGTAGTAGCCGGCCGCCAGCAGCAAAACTCCCCCCATCATCAAAGTGGGTATCCTGGCAAAACTGATCTTGTCCCCAAGCGATCTCACCCGGTTCTCAAGCGCCGAAACGGCAACAGATTCTGGGAGTCCCCTGCGAAGCTGGTGTCCCACGGCCTCAACCTGGTTTGCTGTTGACGACGGACTCTGTCGCTCAAGTTGGTCCAGGTCGAGCCGCACCAGCCAGCGGTTGGTGCCGATTGAAGCCGGACCGCCCGCCAGTGCCTCAAACAGGACATCTTCGACGAAGAACAAAGGCAACCGAAATCTTGCCGCAGGACCGGGGCGACCCGGCTCCAGCACCTCCGGTCCCAGTCCGAGCCAGAACTCGTCGGTCAGATTTCGTGGTTCGAAAAAGCCTGCGACTTTAACGAGCAGGTAAGGCGGATCGCTCGGCGATGGGGTGAGCCACAATTCGTCACCGATCTCAACCCCCAGTTGCTCTGCTCGGCCACGAGGCACGACAACTTCCGCAACCGCAAAACCCTCGTCCTGCTGAACGAACGTAGCCGGGATTCGACCATCTACGATTTCGACGTGCTCAAGAAACCCCTGGAATCGTTGCAACACGGCCACATCGGCCGCCGGTCCACCCACCAGTTGCAACGGGTCGTCGGACCAGTAATGATCTCGCGTGTGCGACTCCTGCCCGATACCGACTACAAGGTCGCCAAGTTCCTCGAGTGCCTTTTCGACCCGCTCACTGGCAGCCGATGTCGAACGCTCGGTTAGCGGTAGCCGTTCGACAACCACCTGGATATTTCGATGTACGGGCGAAATGGTCGCCAGCGTAGACCGCAGACCCAGTGACTCGATGGTCCCGAGATACATCGGGGTTCCTGCAAGAATCGCAGTCATGACGAGGACGCCGATCGCAACGGCGAACATTTGTGTGAAATCGGCGCGTAGCCGTCGTCGGAATAACAACAAACCTGGCTAAATCCAGTCAGATACAGACCGCGTCTCTACGGCGGGATGAGTGATGCCGACGAATCTTATCCGACGCCATCGCCTGTTGAACTCGCATTTCCAGTTCTTTGGATATTGAATCGGCGGTCACATTCCGAAATTTTTGCGCACCCACCAGATATCTCCCGGCTGGACCTGCTCAGACACGATTCCGGTCGGTGAGACTCGGCCATAGGCGCACAACATATCAGGACATCCGAAAAGGACTACCAACTGGTGCTAACGCTCAGTTCGACTGAGAACGGGTTACACGGGTTTTTGGTCCGTTTCAAGTTCACTCGGTAGAGCAAACTCTCACCTACCCACGGTGATTACTCACATCTTCGCGTGTGGTCGACACCCGTTCGATTTCCGCGAGTCGACCGCACGATAGTAGGTGACATCACTGAGTTCTCATCGTCCGAGCCTGATTTGGACGACCGTTGAACATTCGAATTGAACCGGCAAGTTCCATCAAATATTTGATCGGCAAAGGTACGAAAGGCGGAATCGACACGCTCGACATGCACTGCGGATAGTGCTGCCTGAGCCTGACCCGAAGATCTGGAGCGAATCCCTTCAATGATCTGATTGGCGAATTTCGTCGATTGCTATGAACAAATACCGGCTAACAATTCTGTTCGTTCTCATCAGCGTATTGACTCTGGGTACGGCTGCATTCGCGCTGAACTACCTTGCCGCCAGAACGGCAGAGAACAATCTTATTGAGCTAACAACGGAGCAATCGATGCGCGATGCGTCGATAATCGCCGGAATTGTTAATGAACTTCTTGCCGAGCAGGGAGCAGCTCCCTCAGCCGAACCCGCAAAACTCACACGTTCGATACCGATCGACCCGCAGAATCTTCTCGATTCTCTCCGGGTGATCGACATTTCGATGTACGACCCACATGGGATCGTCCTCTGGAGTACATCGGCAGATTTGATCGAGGACCGCGAGGTCCCATCCACGGTCCTCCGTTCTACGTCGAGCGGCCAAATCGCTTCGAATTTACGTTCGCTGCTTATATCTGAAGCTGCCGACGCACCGCGTGAAGTCGACGTGATCGAGACTTTTTTGCCACTCCTTGCTGCCAGCGGTGGTGACGTAGTCGGAGTGATCGGTATCACGAGGGACGTGACTTCCACACTCACTGCCCAGATAGCCGAGACAAAGTCTTCATTCTCCCAGATCACTTTGCTGAGCCTGGGGAGTGTGTTCCTGGTACTTCTCGTTTTCATCTTCATCGCCGATATCAAGATTTTCAGGGCAAATATCCAGAAGCTCAGGTCCGAACGGGAACTGGGTGATCGCCTCATGATCGAATCGCTTGAAATGAAACGAGTTGCCAACCTGAAGGATCGATTCCTTTCGTCGGTAACTCACGAATTAATGACCCCGCTGACATCAATCTCCGCATTTACGGACATCCTGCTGAAGAACAGAAACTCCAATCTTCGTGAGAAAGAACTCGGACAACTTCAGGTCCTCAAACGCAATACAAGCCAGTTGCAACACCTGATCGACGGCATACTCGAACTCTCGGTGATGAACAGAGGTGAGGCCGAGCTCTCGTACACTCGACTCAATCTGAGGCAAATGCTCGACGAAGTATCACAGGCGTTCATGCCCGCCATCGAAAAGAAACGCCAAAAACTTGAACTCGACTACGAGGAAGCCGACACGATCGTCGAAGCCGACGACACCCGCGTCCGACAGGTCATCTCGAACATTCTCACGAACTCGATCATGTACTCGCCCGAAGGCACGAAAATTGTTATTGCGGCGTGGGTAACTGATCTTCTGTTTTCGGTTACTGTCAAAGACAGCGGGATCGGTATCTCCGACGCCGAGAGGCAAGAGTTATTTACGATGTTCTTCCGGGCTGACAACGAGTCGACCCGCTCGGTTGCCGGCACTGGCATCGGCCTCATCACGTCCAAACAGATCGTCGAACTACACGGAGGTGAGCTCTCGCTGCAGAGCACCCCCGGAAAAGGCACCACCGTTCAGATCTCCATGCCCCGTTTCCGGGCAGGTACTATCGAACAGAGTTTGGACGACGATGCGGCCTAACCAACAGGAATACGAACCAAGTTCGCGATATCGCCGTCGCCAAAGGTCCGGTAGCAACAACATCGTCAGATTTAGCCTGATTGCTGCTGTAGCTGTCGGCCTGGTGATCGTCTCAGTCGTGATTGCGAGCACCTACGATTTCAATCGCGCGCCGGATCCCGGTGAAACCGCCAGGAACACCCCGGGCAATGGCGGTCAGCAGGGTGCAGGTGGCAGCAATTCGGGCGCCGGCGGAATCCGATCGACCGTCGCTCCAGGAAGTTCGAACTCGTCAGACTCAATCGCCAGCAGCGGCGGACCGGGTGATGCTCCGGTCAATCCGAACAGCACGCCCTCCAGTACGGGGTCAACAGGTTTGCCCGGACTACCCGGGGAAAACGCCGGTCCAGGTTCTTCGGGCTCGACATTGCCCAACGGACAATCTTCCACGCGTGTCGGTACCGCGACATGTGATGTCCACGGCCGGGTGACCGACGACTGGGGTTCGCCGATGGTCGGCGTGGTAGTGCGGGCGCTGACTGCCGACGGGACGGTGAGTGAGATCGTGACCGACGCACGAGGTCGATACACGTTGCCGGGGACTAATACGGAGTTGGCCAGCGTAAGTGTCGTACTGTCTCACGGCCTGAGCGCCGAAGCGTCGTTTGCTGTGATGAACGGTAAGAGTGTTATTTCGCTGACCACATCGGGTGCCGAAATCGAGTCGACAGCGTCTGCCGGTTGTGAGTTCAACTTCGACACGTGGAATGTCGGCGACAACATGATCGCATCACCCATCGCCACGGCGCTCTGGCCCGACGCGGTAACGATTTTCCAGTACACACGCAATGCAGAACTGCTCGCAAGAAGTTTTGGTGCAGAGATCGACCTCGAACCGACTTTGCAGGTGCAGGTGTGGTGTGAAGATCCGAAAATCGGATGCACTGCACAGGGAGCGGGTGCCTTCTTCATCGCAGAAAACGGCATCGAAGAAGGGTCACCCCCGATCATCGCCATGACGCCCGGTCGGAGTTCCGCAGAATCGCCCGGAATTCCAGACAACCGGGAATATCACGAATACGGTCACTACTTCCTCTCTCTCCAGACCGGTGAAAACTTTGAACTGAAACAGGGCGACCGCAACCACGGTGGCTATTACCTCAACAGCTCTACCCGTGATTCATTCGTCGAAGGTTTCGCCGAGTTTTACTCGATGATGGTCTCGCGCCGTATCGACGGCGACGACCGGGCCGAAATCTACACTATCGGCGCCGGTTACGACCTTGAGATGGATCGGCTCCCCTGGGAGGCAGCAGGCTGGTGGGAGGAGTTCACCGTTGCGGGACTGCTGCTCGACCTTGTAGATGACGATGGTGATTACGCCGCACGTGCACAACCGCCTACCGGTGTAAGCGTTTCCGAGATTTCCACCAACGTCGAACCGTCGGGCACGATCGTCGTAGGTAAGGTCGTAAATAGCAGCCCGCTCGTCATTCGCAACACCGACGTAACAGTGCGCTACATTAACGCCGCTGGCGAGTTGGTCGGCACGCAGGTCACGAAGATTCTCCCCGAAGTCATCGCGCCAACCCGCGAAAGCACATTCTTTGCCGCCCCGCCGCAGGGAGTCAACGTTTCCGCCGCCACAGCTTCCGTTGGAGGCATCGCAAAAATCGATGACGATCGTGTCGCCCTGGGAATGCAACAGGTCCTCGATACAATTACTAAATACGAAAGAGCCGACGGCGTGGGAGTCTCGAACGTCGCGGAACTATACGACGCCCTCGTTGGCGGAGTCGATTCGCTCCTCGCCGGTTCCGAGCTCATCGCATCTCAGGTCGACGACCTGTTCGTAAGACACGGCTTCTTCGCCGATCTCGATGGCGACAACAAGTACGATCCGAATATCGATGGTGCGATCGGCGACAGCTCACACCCGGTAAAGGAAATCGGTGGTGTCTTTTACCCGTCGCTCATCCCTCGACATGATCCTGAGGGCTTTGAGGGGTCGTTCGTAAAGATCAATACAGGCGACGAAGACGTCGACGCCATTATCCAGATCGCAATACCGGGTGTCGGTGGCGCAAACAGCTACGCATACGTCACGTCGATTGGCGGTAGCTCAAACGTCGAGTTGGCCGTCCCACCTGCAGGGCAGAATGCAGATGTCACCATCATTACCGCGGGAAAGGGTTTCAAGCCCGTAATAGCGTTCCGCGTAGATGCCGACGACTTCCATGAGCAGGTACAAAACGGCACGATTTCCGATTTGCAGGTAATTCCTGTCAAGTTAGAACCGGGCACGAGTATCTCAGACGCTGCGGCGAACAACAGCAACATTCAACTCGGCATCATCGTCGGTGGGATCATCGCCGTGATGGTGGTAGTCGGGTCACTGATTGCGATACGCAGGCAGTGGGGTTAGTTCGGGCTGAGCAACTCCGCCAGCCGACGAGCAACTATCGCAGCCTGGCCATCCTTCAGGTTTATGGGATTTATCGACACCGCGTCGACTCCGCGATCGTAAGTCATGAAAACCCGCGGATCGCCGTCGAGCAGGTTTTTTAATAGCTTCGCTGGATCGATTTCGTTCTTTTCACTGTTCAACCTGACCACAACCGTTGGAACGTGGTACTTCTGAGGATCATGCTCGATAGTAACCCGCACACCATCAAGTGCCTGGAGAATCTCGAACGCCGGTTCGACGCTGGCTCTGTACGTCTTCATCAGGGCCTCGTCGTCTTGCTCCATGAACAGTTTGAGCGCCGTGTACAGCCCGACCATCTCCTCTCGTGTCACCTTTTGCGGTCGCCCTATCGCATGGTTCGGGGGTCCGTTCGCGATGGCAGCTTCAATCAGGTCTTTGCGGCCGAAAAGTAGCCCGGTGCCCTGCGGACCCCTTATGAATTTGCCACCGCTGAACGTGACCAGGTCGGCTCCATCCCTGATATAGCGGGTCAGGTTGCTTTTCGGCGGTAGCATCGCGGCCGCGTCAACGATCACAGGCACGCCGTGGGAATGGGCGATCTCGGAGAGTTCTTTCAGGCTCAATCCCCTCTGAGTGACTCCGGGACCAAAAAGATAGTTCACTGCGGCGGTCTTGTCCGTGAACGCAGCTTCCAGTTCCTCGGGAAGCGTGCCATCTATGCTCCCCACCTCAACCAGCTTCGCCCCGGTGAAGCCGTACATGTCGCTGTATCCGCCGCGGTGAATTTTCTGGATTATCAGTTCGTGTTTGAGACCAGTGGTATTGGGTAGTTGACGTACCGCAGCCGGGTTCGTTCCGGTCATACAGGCCGCCATCGACAGCACGACTCCACCGGCCGCTCCGCTTACGACCATCCCGGCCTCTGCGCCCGCAACCTGGGCGATGTACTGGCCGACTTTCTCGTTCAGTTCCAGCAAGCCAATGAACGATCGCGATGCCAGGGCCATCGCCTCCATCACCTCGGGCCGTGGTTCCGACCCGCCATAAGAGGTGATCGTACCAGCAGCATGTATTACAGGACGCAAACCCAACTCGTCATACACTGGATTGCTCAGTGAGCCAGTCCCCTGTCCACCGGTCGGCATAGATATAGTTCTTTCCATCGCTCGTAGCTGCCAGAAATCGTCATGCAAATCATTCGGGCCAATCCCTTTCGGAGGACAGATTGCGACGAGTCATTTGCACGACGGCAATTAAACGCCTGTCGGAGCAGATATCAAGCATTCTCACCCGGCGCAGCGTGATGATGACTAAAATCGCGCGATGACTTTTACCATTCTCGGACGAGACCCGGACACCGGCGAACTTGGGATCGCGATCGCCACTTACTCGCTCGCTGTCGGGGCAACTTGCCCAAAGATAGCCGCCGGTGTGGGAGTCGTGACCTCACAGGCATCGGCCGATCCTTCGATCGGTACAGAACTGATCGAACTGCTCACCCGCGGCGTCGAGCCTGCCGACGCCATGAAACAAGCCATTGCCAACGCCAGTCACTCAGAGTTTCGACAGGTCGGACTATTGGCCGCCGACGGTAGGATTCAGGTTCATACAGGAGTGAACACCCGGAATTTCAGCGGTCACATCGCCGGTGAGAACTGCCTGGCCATCGGCAATTTTCTCAATGATGAAAATGTGCTCATCGCCATGGTTGCCGGGTTCGAGAACCTTGACGAACCCGTCTCGCTGGCGAACAGGCTCCTTGGTGCGCTCTACTCAGGAAAGACAGCGGGCGGCCAGAGGGGTTCAGATGGGAGCCATCTTGCGGAGCGATCGGCCTACCTGCTGACAGTCGCGCCGGATGAGGAATTTCCGATCGACGTCAGGGTAGATTTCTCGGATGATGCGATACAGGACCTTGCCAAAGCATTCGGGGCATATCGACCAATGCACGACTACTACAAAGCCCGAGCGCATGATCCGACGAATCTCACGTCGCAAGACGAGTGGCTAAAGCGAATCAACAAAGGCTAAACACTCAGGTGCTGGAAACCGCACTTCTCATCTCAGTCCGCACATACATGTCGCGCTCCAAACCACTTTTCTGCACTCTCCGCCCCGTCGGGTACGAGGTGACGTCTTCCCTGTTGATAAAAATACGCCCACACCCTGCCTTCGATTTCGCCGTACCCTTTTCGTCGATACGACAGGAATACCGATATCCACACGATGGAGTTGAACTTGGTGCTGGAAACAATTCGAACGAGAAGGACCATTCGAGAATTCACCTCGCAGCCCGTTTCGGATGACGATCTGCGGACAATTATCGAAGCTGCTACCTGGGCACCAAACCACAGGGCAACCGAACCGTGGCGCTTCATCGTGCTCAAGAAAGACGGCCACATGCGAAAACTGGTCGCCCAGATCGTGCACGACTGGACATTTGAGAACGTGAAGAATCCGAATCCAACGAGAAGGATCGAGGGTTCAGCAGAAGCACAGCGGGAAATCCTCGACGCCCCGGCGTTTATGTACGTCTACGCCGAGGAAGGACGTAACGACGAGATAACTCAGGAAAACTACGCTGCCACCGCCTGCGCCGTACAGAACCTTATGCTCGCAGCACACTCGCTCGGTCTCGGTGTCGGCTGGTCAACCGGTAAGCCCTGCCTGGCAGGCGTCGGCACGACCATCGGAGCCGAGCCAGACTGGCAGATCGTTGCCGCACTGTACATTGGATATCCAGCTGACCTGCAGACCGCCCAGTCACTCGCGAAACGTGCAAGCGTAGACGACGTCACGAACTGGCAGTAACTCGACACGGCCAGGGTCCTTCGTCCAGAAAATCACATGGTCGCCACTGAATCATCACCGCCGATATAGTCACGGTAATTGCCCGGGAACCTTTTCCTGAATCCTCCGTTGTAGTTAGTAGAGGCGCCTCTGCTTTCTACAAAACCCAGTAAAACGGGTCGCAATGGTTCGCAAAGACCGAGTACGCACAGATGTACCTGGAAGAAAAAGCCATAAGGCTCTGCCAGCGGGGTGATCGGGACGAGTTCCGGATCATTATTGAGCTGTACAACGCCCGTCTTTACAAGACTGCGCTGTTCACGACTCACAACCCCGCTGCAGCTCAGGACACCGTGCAAGAAACGTTCATTAAAGGTTGGAAACGAATAAGGAAGTTCAAACCGGGAACGAACCTCGGAGCGTGGCTAACGCGAATTCTCGTCAACTACTTGATCGACGAGCATCGCAAGCGACGCATCGAGACTGTCGAGTTGGAAGCAGCTGTAAACACCCCTCATCCGTCTGGATCGGCGAGCCTGCCGATGTTAAAGGATGAAGAGTCGAGGATGCTGCTGGGCCTGATCGTCGGACTGCCTATCGCTCAGCGAGTTCCGCTGGTGATGCGCTACTTCCACGGCATGGCTCTCGCCGATATAGCCGAAGAAACCGGCTGGCGGCCTGGCACAGTAAAGTCCCGCCTTAACAGGGGACTCACCCGACTCCGAGGAAGCTTTCCGCCAGATTCAAAGCGTGTTCAAAACAGGGCTGAAGCACCAGTCAGGAGGATGTCATGACAGATCGCACCGACAAAGTGCGAACTCTGGATGCCGCTCTCAACCGGCTGTATCAGGACTGGGACGAGCAGGTTTCGGCTCCACGTCTGACCTACATGAGTATTCGAGAACAACTCGGCGAACAGGAGCGACCATCACCGCTGTCACAGCTATCCGATCTGATCGGACGCCTGACCGCAAAGTGGAGGTTCCCGGTGACAAAGTCACAAATTGGTTCGATATCGGCAGTCGTCGCGATTGCTGCAATCATCGTGCTCTACGTAATGATAATCGGCCCCGGCGCGAACGACGCTGAAGAGATTGTTCCCGCTGCGGAGCCAACCGCAACTGCGGCCCCGGTTGTTGAGCCGACGGCCACAATCGCGCCTGACACAGTATTGCCTGAACAGCTGGATGATCCTGCGATCGGCATACAACTACTCACAGATTTTGTTGCTGAAGCCCGGGCAGACGATGTCGACGCCTACCTGTCATTCTGTGACCCAGACCTGCTGACCAGCGCAGGCTTTAGCGACGTTCGCGAATACCTTCTCTTCAATTGGAGGAACACGCCGACCGACGGTGACGATTTCAGGAATATTGAACTCGTTTCACAGACTTTCGACGAAATGGTGTTCGCCATGGACGTCTATATCCGAGGCGACTTCATCGGTCGTGTCGACGACGCCAGAATCGTAAAGAGAAATGGCAGTTGGTATACAACGGCACCCGACTGCACCAACAGCGATTCGGTCGCCATGGCACTGATTCGGGATAGGGAACCAGAAAACATCGACGACGTCGGCGATATTCGCCCATTCCCTGAGCCGCTTTTGTACGACTCCGAACCACTCTCTCGAGAAGATGCGTCGGTCGTTTGGGTGGATTACTTGAGCAGTTCCAGGGTTGTCACCGAATCCGAGGACTACGGAGCAGCGATGGATCTGTGCTCAGACGGTACAGGCAGCTTCCTGTATTTCTCTTCCAACGAACACGCGGCCCTGCGAGGTGCCGAATTCAGTTGGGTGGTCAAAGAGAGCGTCGCCGGGAGATGGAATGAACCCCACCTGGTGATGACTTCCCCCGATTTCGACGCATATAAAGTCAGTTCTCGCAGTCTGCACAAGAATTCGAACGGAACGGTATACGCCGTACTCCTCCCGATCGGTGGATTCGGCGAAAATACTGAGATATATCCGGGGCCATCGATTGTGACGCAATTTGGCAACGACGTCGTCTACGAATTCAGCGACACCACTCAGACCGCGTGCCGACGTTGATCCTCCCGATCTGAACGGCTCGCCAACTGCCGATTCCCGCCCCGACTTTCACCTCCGATCGCCGGGGCGGATTCGCGTTTCGGTTCTGTCGCCTCTCTCGCTGTGCGGGAGAGGATCAGGGTGTGGATTGAAAACCCGGGCAGGCTCTCGACAAACGGAATGAGAGAAATCATTGACCTATTGAAGCTGCGGATCCTGCTGTGTTCACCGATGGCCCCTATCCACACCGATTCAAGCATTCGGCACTGGCAAGGCCGTCACGAGTTTGGCTGCCACGACGGTCATCGCAGGGGTTTGCGGGCATTTCAATCCTAAACCCACGTCGGGACAGGGACAGCCAGTTGGTGGAGGTGAGGCCGTTGCAGCGGAGTAGGCGTTCGCCTGTTGACCGGCCCCCCAACTCAAGGTCAAGCTCAAGGCTGGAATAACATAGCAACACGTAAAGGATCCATGAACTGGTCAATCGAACTTGGTGAGGCATCAGCGGAAATAACTCGAAGTGTTAGCAGAAAGTCTCAGCAGTCTGAAAACTGTGATCGCCGACTCACCTTTCAGGGGCAAGGTATTTGTCGTTGGCGGCAGTGTGCGGGATCAGTTACTCGGGATTGATTCCGCGGACGTCGATCTCCTTGTCGTTGGCAGTCCTGACGCGGGCATCGACGCGGCGGTGTTTGTGGCGAAGCACCTCGGTATCTACAACGAACTGTCGAACCCGGTTATCTACCAGCGATACGGAACGGCGATGCTTCACCTGCCGGACGAACTCCAATTGGAATTCGTGGGAAGCGGAAATGCGACGGGGACAATTCAACAAATCGTCGCTATAAACGCCAACGAGCGAGATTTCACGATCAACTCATTGCTGCAGGATCTCGAATCCGGAGAAATTCTGGATCCGACGGGAAAGGCATGGTCGATATAGCGAAACGCAGACTGCGTACACCTGTGAGTCCCGACATAACTCTTTCTGACGATCCACTTCGATCGTTACGAGCGTTCCGATTTGCCCTGGCATTCGGGTTTCGGCTGGACCTGGAGCTTGTTAGGGCCATCAAGCGATCAGCAATCCTGATACGTGATATCAGCGTCGAAAGAGTAAGAACGGAGCTGGTGAAGCTGCTACTGCTGGATCGGCCGAGCCGAGGAATCCGTCTACTCCAAATCACAGGTCTGCTCCGCATCGTTATCCCCGAGGTAGCAGCTATGGCCGGTGTGACGCAGAACAGGTTTCATGACAGGGATGCGTTCGAACACTCCCTTGCCGCGGTCGACGCAACTCCGGGCAGGATCAACGCACGTCTCGGAGCGCTCTTCCACGACATTGGAAAAGTATCCACGCGGACAGATGTCGATGGCAAAGTGCAGTTTATCCGCCATTCAACGGTCGGAGCGGCGATTACGCGGAAGCTGATGCGAAGATTGAAGTTCCCCAATCAACAAATTAGTGATGTTGCCATGATTGTCGAACGTCACATGGACCTCAAGGACGGTGGCCCAGACGCCTCGATGCTGAAAGACGCGACACTTCGCCGTTTTATTCACCACGTCGGCGAAAACCTCGACGACACTCTCGATGTGATCCACGCCGATAACGTTTCACACGCGCCTGAATACGACATGCCGCTCCAGATCGGCCGGGTTCGAGAACGAATCTCAGGTTGGGACCTTGCAAAGTATATGAACCCCGAGTTGTCGATCGATGGTCACGACGTGGTAGAGCTCGGAGTCTCTGGACCGAGGATCGGTGAGATCCTTGAACGCATTAAATGGCATCACATTAAGCGAGATGGCCTTGATCGTGAAAGTGCCCTGCAAATAGCGAAAGATATGGTAGCGTCAAACCACTCGTTCACGTCTTTTCCGCCCGAACAAAGCCACGGGACCATCAACTGAAACGATCGGTGGGTTGTACGACCGTGCCCATGATCTACCAGGCTGTCTGAACGTGGGTACGGATAGCATTTTCACGCCGCAGAAGTTGCCAGGGTGATGCGGGAATCCCGGCCACTAAAGGGCGGTCGCCAGGTCCTGGAAATCCTCGAAATGGCGACAAATATCGCACGGCACCTATAATCCCCGAATGGCCTCACCTTCACGTCCCAACATACTCTTCATTGAGTCCGACCAGCACAACCCAGCAGTGATCGGTGCGTACGGTGACCCGGTAATCCGCACGCCGAGTCTCGATGCCCTGGCAGCCCGAGGCGTTCTCTTTGAGAACAGCTACTGCGCCTCGCCGATCTGCGTTCCATCACGCACCGCAATGCTGACCGGACAGCATCCGTACCAGACCGAAGTCTGGACCAATAGTCAGTACCTGCACTCAGGCATCCCGACATTCGCTCACTCACTGGGGGCCGCCGGGTATCGACCTGTACAGATTGGGCGCATGCACTTCAACGGTCCTGACCAGCTTCACGGCTTCACCGAACGACATATCGGCGACCACAATCCCAATCACCTTGGAGCAGACGAAGTCGACCACGGTGCGCTCCACGGCACGGCCGGTCCGTCGAGAATCAGCCTCAAGCTGTCCGGCCACGGTCTGAATTCCTACCAGGTGCACGATGAAAAAGTAGCCGCACGAACAGTCGAGTTCCTCGACGACTACGCCAACTCAGACTCACAAGATCCGTTCGCGCTCGCAATCGGCCTCATGCTCCCGCACCAGCCATTCGTCGCAACACAGGACGATTACGACGCATACCGCGGTAAGGTTCCGCCGCCAAAAAACCTGGAAGCCTTTAAAGACGAAACCCACCCGTACCTGAAATGGTGGAAATCGCACGCCGGGCTCGAAGACGTAACGCCCGAAGAAGTCGAACGTACACGGACGGCCTACTACGGACTCGTAACCAGGCTCGATACGCTACTGGGCAACATCTTTAGCTCGCTGGAAAAGCACGATCTTCTCAACAACACGCTGATCGTCTATACCGCCGACCACGGCGAACAGATCGGCGAGCACGGCCTCTGGTGGAAACAGACTTTCTACGAAGACTCGGCGAAGGTCCCGGCGATAGTCTCTTGGCCCGCCCAACTCCCCCAGGGCAAAATAATCGGCCGCGTCACCAGCCAGCTCGACCTCAATGCCACAATACTTGACGCAGCTGGTGCACCACCGTTGCCGTCTTCAGTCGGCCGCTCACTGTTACCCCTGATCGCAAATCCGAAGTCTGACTCGTGGCATGACATCGCATTTTCCGAGTACTGCACTGAGCCGGGCGACCCCGCACATTCAGACGGTGAGCGGAGCTGGCAAAACCGGATGGTCCGAGAGGACGACTGGAAGCTGAACTACTATCACGGGTTGCCTTCGCAACTATACAACCTCGCCGAGGACCCGGGTGAAACACACGACTTGATCGACGAGCCACAGCATGCGAAGGTCGCTCTTCACCTCACATCGCTGGTGCTGGACGGCTGGGATCCCGAATGGGTCGAACGGCAGATTCGTGAACAGTCTGCGAATCTCAAAATCACCGTCCCGTGGGCGAAAAACACACGCCCCGCCGACACCATTCGCTGGGATCTCAACCCCGACTGGGACTACCTGGACGAACCACAGGTGCCATAGGCTCGCGTCCGTGAAGGCCCCAGAGCTTCTCGCGAGACAACTCGTCTGCACCCGCCCAAAACGCCGCTAATCGGCCCTGCGAACAACCATCACCGGAACATCAACAGCGCGCATCACCTCCTCGGCAACGCTGCCAAGCAAAGCGCGTGTAACCCCACGTCGACCGTGTGTGCTGATGATTATCAGGTCAATGCCTCGTTCCTTTACGACCCGCAAGATCTCATCGCGGGGACTGCCCACCGCCACTTCCGGAGTAAATTTCACACCAACTGTCGTGAACCCGGCGACCGCTTCCGCCAGTATCGCTTCCTGTTCGGCAACGCGTCGTGCCTCGTCAACTTTCGCAATTTCTACAATTTCAGCGGCGGCGTGGACTCCACCAAGATGGTCGTCATGAAGGACCAGTGGATTTTCGGGGCTGACGACGTGAAGAAGGATCACCTCGGCGCCGGACAAACTTGCAACAGCTTTTCCGTTTGCAATCGCCGCTTCGGAGGACTTGAGGTCATCGACTGGTATGAGGATTTTTTCGTACATGTAGATCGCTTCCCGTGCTGGTTTATCCTGACCCGGCTCAAATGTATGGCTGGTCTTGCCGTTCGGCAAGCGAATTCATCCGCCAGGCGCAACAATACTGGCAGCCGTTCGGGTGTGAACGATCGTCCTCATGCCGCCTCCTAGAATCTAAACGGAGCCAGCCGACATCCCTGGCAACTGATCAACAGATCCTGATCGACTACGTACTGTCGATGGATGCCGAGATCGACGAGCGGCGACTGGCGGAAACTGTCGAAAACTACATCAAACAACACGACCACTTCGCCGTGACTCGTAAATCGGGTGTCTTCATCGCCCGGAAATAAATGGTCGTTGGCGGGTTCTCGATCTCGCAACAGCCCGAAATCTCACGGGCAGCCCGGACGTATCGTTCCGCTCACGGTATTGGTGTAGGAGCCGGCGCAGTCGTTCCAGCACCCGGCGTTGGAGTGGGAATTGGTGTCGTAGTGGGGGCTGGAGCGGTTGTACCCGGGGTTGTTCCGGGAAGCGTGACAGGCAGCGTGCCGGGCGTCGTTCCACCACCCTCAGGCAATTCTCGAACATCGATGGTCACGACCGTCTTGATTCCGATTGTTTGGGCGTCGGCGGCGTAGTACGTAAAGGAATCAGCCCCCTCATAACCAGCATCAGGATCGTACGTAAACGAGCCATCGGAATTTAACGTCACGCTGCCATTTGCTGGCAGGTCGACCAGCGTTGCTGTACGCGAATCTGCCTCGTCGTCGTGGTCGTTCGCCAGCACACCGGAGGCAGCGACTTCAAGCTGAGTGTCCGCGTAGACCCAGTATGAGTCGGCAATCGCCAGTGGTGGTGTCGTGGCTACGGTGTCCCACGCCATTGGCCCCTGCAAACCGTGGTTCGAAGACCACAGTGATACGTCGACGGCGTCGACAATGCCGTCGCCGTTCAGGTCGACGGTGTTGCCTGAGCTGTCGGACCTGGAGCCGGGGTCTGGCAGTCCAGCAACGAACGCGGCCAGCAGCACGACCGCGTCGTCGCCGTCGATCTCGCCGTCACCGGTGGCATCGCCGGCTCGAAGATCGGTGGCTCCAATCGACTGGTCTGCGGTCGTAACGGACTGGGCAGCCTTTGCTCTTTCAACATAGCCGTCGGCCGACGCAGCGAATGTGAATGTATCGGCGGCAAGCTGCTTTTTGAAAACGCCATCCGATCCCGGTGTAAAGTTGGCCGTACCGGTTGAAACGCCGTTAGCAGCCAGGGCCAGGCCGACGTTGTTCGGGTTCGACGAACCCTGCGTGGATGAAGTTCCGCTCACATCGGCTTTCGCGTTCACGGTCAGACCGACACTGACCACGGAAGACACCTGCCACGGATCAACGTCCCTGTAATCGAACGAATCAGAGCCATTGAAATCGGCGTCCGGCGTATACGAAAACGACCCGTCTGCACCGAGCGCTACGGAGCCGTGCGATGCGTCGGTGATGAGCGTCGAAGTAAAGGCATCGGCGTCATCTGAGTCGTTCCCAAGCACGCCCGGCGCACCGACTGACAGAACGGCATCTTCATCGATCGAGTAAGAATCAGCAACAGCGGAGGGCGCTGCCGGAGCCGTCAATCCCGCAAAACCGTGACCCCAGACGTTGTCAGGCCCAGCGACTCCGCGTTCGGCGGCGCCGTCTTTGAGGTAAGTTGCCAGTTCGGCAGGCGTCATCGAAGGGAAGCGTTGAAGGACAAGAGCGGCGAGACCAGCAACGTGTGGGGAGGCGAGACTTGTGCCGTACCAAATTCCTCCATATGCAGCTGATGAAGCTGCGTCGGCACCAACGATGTCCGGTTTGATTCGATTGTCGGTAGTCGGACCCTGGGAACTAAACGATTCAATCGTCGACGTTGAGTGCCACGGTGCAGCGCCAACCGTGAGCATCCCGGAGTTGCTGCTGTCTGCCGGGTTGGTGATGCTCCTGCCGTCCCCAATGTATTGCAACGCTTGTCCCGACCAGACGTGCAACTGCACCCACGCAGGGGCAAGTCCCGAGTATTTGAAGACGGCGAGGTAGTAAGTGCCTGCTGGTGCTGGAACCGTTAGGTACTCAAAAGGCGTACTACCAGCAGTTCCATCCTGGGTCTCAAATACGCAGTAGGCGTTGCTGATGAGTAAAGTTGAATCGAAAAGGCACAAATCAAGATCAGAATCGGCGTGTGTCCAACTGTCATCCCAACGTATTTGCACGGTCACGGTTTGGGTCGATCCTAAGGTAATGGTATTGAGTTCATCCCCACCGCTGAACTCCAGCCAGTTGTTCGGGAAGGAGTCATCGGCCCAACTGCCGAACCACGCTTCACCGTGACTATTCCCGGACGAATTAACCCATAAAATCCCATCTGTCACCGCCTGATCAACCGCTTTAAGTGGAGATACTGGGGATGGAGAGGTGCCGTCACCCGGTCCATCCCAGAGCCAACCAACAGAGTAATTGATGATCTGGACTCCCTCGGTTGCCATCCACGCCGCGGTTGCCAGCAAGTCACCCCTCGTTACGGGATTCGAAATATACAGTTCGACTTCAGGTGCAATGTCATCGACGGCCTCTGCAACGGCGGTTCCGTGCTCCGTATCGACTTCGCAATCAGACAAATTGCTCGTAAACACGCCCATGCTCGTATAGCATCGTACACCAGCTGGTGTAGGCAGTTCGGCTGGCGAAATCGAACTCCATCCCTGGAATCCGACGTCGATAATCCCGACCTTTATTCCAGTCCCGTCAAGTCCAACGGTGTTCCAGGCGGGCGAGCCGTGGACTGTGGTCCCCTCAGAAGTAATAGCGTCGACCTGTGGTGGCACGATTCGGTCGACCCGCAGCACCCCCGGCATATATGAAAGCTGGTGTGCAAACCGCACCGGCACCCGCGCCTCCACCACATCCTCAACATGGTTCAAAACGGTAGCGTACTCTCCCAACAGCTTGATATCGACGCTTTCAGCGCTCTCGAACCAGATCGTCACGTCGATACCCGGGTCGATCGCATCCGCCCCGGTTAGTTCACCGAAATCCGGCTGCTGCTCAAGCGTTCCCGCCCTGTAAGCCTCCGACAACGCCCGTACACCCGAACCTACCTTGCGATAGCGGAAGTCGTTCTTGTCAAAACCTGCCAGCATCTCGGCATTGAGTTGCCGGATATCCGGATCTTCATCGGCCTGGACTACTCCAGAATCGGCGACTACCAGTGCAAATGAACCTGCCCCGATGGCAATCATAAGCAGACCCGCAGTCGGGATTTCTGGTCGGCGAACGAAAATCGCTATCGCCGAACCAGCTGCGACCACGACCACCGCCGCAACCGCGCCGATAACGATCACGCTCAGTCCGCCACCACCGCCGTCTTCCTCGAATCCGGCGATGTCACCCTGCCCTGATTCGGCCACCGTCGGCGCCGGCACAAGCTCCGGCGTTGGACTCGGCGACTCGGGTGCTATGGACGCCCCAGAGTCCTGCACAGCTACAGTCGGAGTTGGCACGACCTCTGCGAGCGGCATCGGGGCCGGTTGGGGATCAAGATTTACAAATCCGTAAATCGCGAATATCGAGAACCCGCCCGCCGCGCCTGTGAACCTGACCCTGCACACGGCGTGATCGGCCAAACGTTCGCACTGAGCCGGTTCTGTAAACACCTGGCCGCTGTCAGATATCTTCGTGATGGCAATCTCGAGGCCGCGGGAAACCATCTCGTCCAGCCACCCGAGTGAAACCCTCATCGACAACGCGTTATCGTTCAGGTTCTCTTGAGTCAATCCCGACTTCTCAACCACGACGAAATATGCCAGTTCACCGCCGGCAGCAAGGGTGAACGTGGTACCGACCGCCGACTCCAGTGCGGAAGGATTTGCCGAATAGGTCGTGGTCAGCCCAAACCCGTCGGGAAGGGTCGCGACGCCAACTGCAAACGAAACACCCACATCTGCTGCTGAATTGAGTGAACTGGCGAACGATCCGTCGTCAACCACGCCGGGTGAATACCGCAAAATAGGGCTAACAATGTTGACGTTCAACGCCCCCAACCTAGCTGAAACCATCGCCGCCCCATGTACCGTGATGTCATCTGAAATCCTGAACTGAGCAGTACCCACTCCCCCGGTAGCGGCCAGCGTAAGTTGACCGATTCGAACATCCAGCGATCCGGAAATTTCCTCTGATCCGCTAAGACCCTGGACCGGTATTACAAGGCTGATCCCATCAATAGTGGATTCAGCGGCGATAGCGGTTTCGGTCACATCGACGCTTCCACCGGTTATTGCCTCAAGAGCCTGTTTCAACAAATCGCGGTCAGACTCAGAGATGACGATCATGGTGGAACTCGTCAGACCGGGTACCGCAGTTGGCGTAACCGTTGGAGCTTCCGTGGGTTCGACTGTCGCAACAGCTGTCGGTTCAACGGTCGCAATCGTTCCACTCGCGGCTGACGGGGGACGGGACAACGAA
Organism: Chloroflexota bacterium; assembly: GCA_027623655.1. GTDB lineage: Bacteria > Chloroflexota > Dehalococcoidia > Lucifugimonadales > Lucifugimonadaceae > Lucifugimonas. The sequence continues at coordinate 8,076 of JAQBVG010000019.1, read as the reverse complement.
ATATTCGGGGTGGCCGGACCGGTTCCGGCAAGAGTAACCGCGCGGACGCTGATGGAACGACTATCGCCCGGGCCAAGTAAGTTGGGGAGCGTCAGTTGCGTCCCGTCTGTTTCGATCGTTTGAGCCCCTGCAGGACCTCCAACAGGTGAGTAGCCAACTACATAACCCGTTACTGGAGTGCCACCATTCGACTCAGGAGGAAGCCACTTCACCTCGACCGAACTGCCGTCGGCCAGCAAAACTGCCTCGAATGCCGTTGGCGCTCCCGGTAGATCCCATGGCGAGACTGGCCCTGCCGTGGCTGAGGGCCCGGTCCCCAACCCGGTTGAGGCCTTGATCGTAAATATGTACTGAACCGCCGGGTCAAGATCCTCGAAAACATAGGCTTGAACCGTTCCGTTTACCCTGACTATCTCGCCGGTCTTCAAACTCTGAATGTCGTACTGCTCGACCGGTCGGTCACTCGCCTGTTCGGGAACCTCCCATTCCAGGGCGATTGAACGCAGTCCCGGTTTAGCGACAAAGTTTGCAGGCATACTCGGCGGTTCAAGACTGATAACTGGCTGGGCAGGACCACCGGAAGACGGGACGGGTGTCGCCGTAGCCGGTATGAACGGTGGTGTGAACGGCGGTGGAGCGGGTGCAGCGGTCGGCACGGGGGTTGACGCAGGATCGTCCTATCGCACAGTTATCGAGTCGAACCCAACTACAGGAACTTCCAACCCCGATTCATACAGGCCGGTTGCCAGCGTCCCGGCAGTGCGGAACGACAGCGTGTCCTCTCCGAAACCGATGCGGTTCACTGCGAACTGTATTACCGCACCATCTGTGCCGGACATGCCGCCCGGTTTGCTACAGATAAATGCCGATGCCTGATCATCGGAAGTCCTCTTTGTCGACGGAGACACGAATCCACCGTCCAGCAGACCCACACAGGCCGGGTTTGATAATTCAACAATTGAATCGTCATGCTCGATGACCACCTGCACGGTGTCGGCCCCACCAATCGTTTGACCATCCACACAAACCTGGATGTGCAACGAATCGCCCGGGTCGTCCAGGTTGATCGAATCGAGCGGGTTGCCACTAACGTCGAGGAAACCGAACTGTTGAGCACCGTCGCCACAAGTCACTCCAACGGGGGGAACGGCAACCGTTCCTGAAAGTGCTCCAGACACAAACGTACTTGCGTTGACCCACACGCCCTGGACGTTAGCCGCGAATGCGGCAAGCAGTGTTACAAAGACGAACGCCGATATCCATCGGAACGTCAGGTGTCGAAGAATTCGACTGACTTGAAATATCCAGTTGTGCTCGTTACGACGCATATTGTCCGAATCTGAACCAGCCGTATTTTGCGACAATAATTCAACGTCAATTACCGCGAGCTATTCCAGATAGCAGAATATTACAGACTAGTCGCGGGCGAAAGCGTGAAAAATGGATGAATAATCGGCGCGGTCGTCGGACGGTCTGAGCACACAACACGGTCACGGGACGCCGGTGCTGTACGCGCGATCACTTCAAACCCGTGTCAGGCCATCGGTAACTTCTGAAATCAAGCGCGGCCATTCACTGACAATACGACCTTGATCACCCCATCCGAGTGAGCGGCGTACATGTCGTAACCTTTTTGAACGTCAGCGAAATCGAGGTTGTGGCTCTTCAGCAGTCCTGGATCTGCCCACCCCCGCTCCTTGAGAGCGATCATTTCACGAATATCCTTCGTCGGTTCAGATGTCGCAGCGACCTGCGTCGGGATAATCCGAGCTGCCTTGAACATGAACTCCTGGTGAGGAAACTCGGAGATTTTTCCGCCCTGGCCCGTCAGACTGAAGCTGATGAACGTGCCCCATCGTTTAACGATCTTGAGGCACTGGCCAAATCCTTCGGGGTCGCCTGTGGCATCGACGACGATATCGATACCTTCCCCATCGGTCAGTTCTTCAATTGCTTCGTACATGTTCTCTTTTGCCGGGTTGACCGTGTTGGTAGCGCCGATAGAAATCGCCTTGTCCAGCCGTGCTTCTACCGGGTCGATACCGATTACCTGCAACGCACCCTGTTTTTCGGTCAGCATAGTGAAGGAAAGGCCAATCCCGCCCTGCCCTAAAACCGCGACTCGCTTGCCAGCAACGTTGCCCATTTGCTTAACCGAGTAAAGGACCGTACCCGTGTGCTGACACATGACCCACTCGTCGAGCGGGCCCCAGTCGGGGACCGGAAGGATTCGATCGGGAGTTTGAACCATGTACTCGGCCAAACCACCAAGGCCCCGCGTCGGCAAGACAACTGCGCGCTGGCCCTCTTTTATCGCGTCGGTCTTCGATTCGACCACCGTCCCTGCAATCTCGTGGCACGGAACCCCGGGAGCCATCGGGTAACTCTCTTCAGGGAGCTCAGCGTGAAAGGCTCCGTGAATATCGCTGCCGCAGACTGAAACGGCTTCGATACGTATCTTGGCTTGCCCATCAACCGGTTCGGGCTCTGGCATATCGATGAACTCAAAAGTGGCCGGAGCGGCGAGACGTGCAGCTTTCAATTTATTTCGACGGCTTTCGGTGGATTTATGGTTTCTGGTCGACTCGACCGCCGGAAACTTTACACCTGCCCGGAGCCATCGACAATCAAAATAAACGCGACACAAATAGCGTGATTGTCCCCACGCAAGACCAGGCCCGGATATATCGCACGAAATTCATGCAATTCACGGGTATGATTCGCCCATTCCCGGTCACCGACCGGAAAGGCGCGAACACTGCCAGAAGTTTCCTGACCCCGGTGAACCAAACATGACGTCGCCCGACAACATCGAGGCCCCCGATGGCCACATGCCACTTGATGGAATTCGGGTGCTGGACCTTTCCAGGCTGGTTGCCGGTAACGTCCTCTCGGCAGTCCTCGCCGATTTTGGTGCCGACGTAGTCAAGGTTGAGCGGCCCGGCGCCGGTGACGACCTGCGAAATTGGACCGAAGACGGCGTCGACAACTGGTGGCAGGTATTTGGCCGCAACAAACGCAGCATCACGCTGGATCTCAAGTCAGACCGAGATATCGACAGGTTAATTCAGCTGGTGAGATCCGCCCACGTTTTTATCGAGAACTTCGTGCCTGGCAAACTCGAAGAGATGGGGCTTGGCCCCGATGTGCTTCTGAACGCAAATCCCGGGCTCGTGATAACCAGGGTTAGTGGGTGGGGCCAAACCGGACCGTTCAGCCACAAACCGGGCTTCGGTACCCTGGTCGAGGCGATGTCGGGCTACGCCCACCTGAACGGTTTCCCGGACAAGCCCCCGGCGCTCCCGCCCCTTGCCACCGCAGATGTCCTGGCCGGAGCGTATGGCGCATTCGCTGTCATGGCCGCGATCCGAAACGTTGAGCAACTCGGCGGCAGTGGACAGGTAATAGATCTTTCGCTCTTTGAATCAATGTTTTCGGTTGTCGCTCCTGAAGCAGTGAAATACGCCGATTCGGGGTCGGTCAATACGCGGATGGGCAACCAGGCCGTAAACACCGCGCCACGGAACATTTACGAGACTTCCGACGGAAAATATGTTGCGCTTTCGGCCTCTATGCAATCGATGTTCGAGCGCCTTTGCAGGGTGATCGAAATGCCAGGTTTGATTGACGACAAGCGCTTTGCGGACAATGAATCCCGCGTAAAAAATCGGGACGATCTGAACGATATTCTGGCTACTTATTTCGCTGCAGTAACCCGCGACGACATCCTTGCGATTATGGATAACACTGGCGTTACCGTTGGCCCCGTACTCCCGGTTTCCGAGCTGATGGAACATCCTTACTTGTCAGGTCGTGAGGTAACACAGAACGTCGTGCAGCATGACGGTTCTACCGCCCCGATTCCGTCGCCAGTTCCGCGGTTCTCCAGCACCCCCGGTTCCATACGACGACCCGCCCCGAAAATTGGCGAACACGACGATGAGCTGCCGGGCATCGCGGGAGAATGGCTCGATTAGAGTGCCCGACTCAGACAGCTGCTCGTCTTCGACTGACACTATCGAGATACTGATGTCCGCTAAACCGTCGGCAGCGGAGCCGTGTCGCCATTCCGAGCCTGCCACAGGTGCAACCGTGCCGCCAACGTGCGAACTCTCGCCCGGTGCTCAGGGACATCGAACAGGTTCCGCGTTTCGCCGGGATCAGTATTGAGATCGTACAACTCACCCTGATCGACGGCGCACAGGTTCAGCTTCCAACGATCAGCCGCGATCACCGATCGCCACGGCATCGTGTTGAGAAAGTTCAACTCGCGAAGCACCTCGTCGCTCATCGCCCAACTGTCGCATTCATCGGCAAGGTCGCGATCGCCAACGCCGTTGTGTTGAACAACGACGTCGTTCTCAAGCAGATCCGCTTCACCTCTCAATACCGCTGCTCTGCTCACACCCTGGAGGTGTTCGGGAATCGGTTGATCCAACAACTCGAGCAAAGTGGGCACGAAGTCGATCTGACTGAAGTTACCGGGCACTCTCGTCTCACGATCTGCAAGCCACGGAATTCGGATGAACAAAGGTACCCGGGCAGCCTCCTCGAACGGAGTGCGCATTTCGATCATGCCGTGGGTACCAATCATGTCGCCATGTTCGCTGGTGAACACAACGATCGTTTTCCCCTTGAGTCCGGCTCCGTCGGCCGCTCCCAGGATCTTGCCCAGCATATCGTCGACAAGTTTTACGTTCCCGTGGTAGTTGGCTCGTAACTGGCGCATTCCCTGCTCGGTCGCCGTGGGTATTCCGTCGCGCATACAGTCCCCGAACAACTCTGCTCGCATACGGTTGAACAGCGTGCTTTCAACCGGAGATTGCATAAATGTTTCATCGACGGGCAGGGTCGATGCTTCGTACATACCATCGAACGGACCCGCAAACGGTGGGTGCGGTTCGATCGTACTTACGTAAAGTACAAACGGGTCGTCACGGTGCTTCTCGTTGAACTCGGCAGCTCGATCGGCCAGGAAGGAAGCCATCTGTTTCTCTGGTGGCATCCCGGCTCGTTGCGACTGCGAAAACGTCTGACCGCCCGGGTGAGACTGCTCGGGTTCGTAGCCATCGCTCACCAGGCTCTCGTGATAATCGGAAAACTCCGTCCGGTCGCCAGGTTTCGTGTATTCCGGCCACCAGTAATCGTTGGCGCTGATCCACTCATCGAATCCACGCTGTTTGATGATCTCGTTGCCAAGGTGCCACTTTCCGATGTAACCGGTGGTGTAGTCATCTGGAACCATCTGTGCAATCGTCTGAACGTCAGGCGGCATCACGAGTCGGTTACGTGGCATGCCCGCGGTTGGAGGGTACAGCCCTGTGACGATGGACGCCCGGGCTGGTGCGCACACCGGCTGGGTGACGTAACAGTTTTCGAATACAAAACTTTCTGCGGCCATCGAGTCCATGTGGGGCGACTTGATCCAGTCATTCCCGTACGCAGCCGAAGTGTCCTGGCGCAGTCGGTCCGGGAGGATAAATACCAGGTTCGGTCTTTCGGGTTTGCCGGTCAGCGTCAACTGCCACTCCTCAACTCTTCACTCGGCTCACATGGATCGGGTTGTCGAACCCGCGAATCGTTACTTCACCCATAGATTCCAGGACGAATAGACCGTCGGTAAGTTCTTCCTGGCAATCCGAGGTGAGCAGTATTTCGTTGGCCTCGGCAAGATCACAAAGCCTCGACGCAAGATTGACGACCGAACCGAACAGATCTTTACCTTCCTGGAGCGGCTCACCGGAGGTCATGCCAATGCGAATGCCAAGACCTTCGTCTAAATCTGGCACCGAAATATTAGCGATTCCACTGCGTATTCCGACAGCGGCCCGTACTGCCTGGTCGGCCTGATCGAACGATGCCATCACCCCATCGCCAGTATGTTTTACTTCCCTGCCGCCGAATTTTGTGAGGGCGTCCCGGATGACAGAGTCGTGCTCGCGTAGCAGCACGAACGCCCTGTCGTCGCCCAGCCGACTCATCATCGAAGTGTAGCCAACGAGGTCGATAAACATGATCGTCCGCGTTGCGCGATCAACTGGAAGGCTGCCTGTCCGCTCACCAGCTGGAATATCGGCGATCCGCCCCATAAACGAAAGAATTTCTGACTGATCGACCTCGGCTACATCATTCGGAATCGAGCCGTGGGTCTTCGAGTGAATCGCCGAAATCATGTCGGCCGAAGGTGCCATCACAAGACAGAAAGTAGTGTGACGACCCTCATCGAACCAGTAGGTCAGAAATTGAGCGTTGTAGTTATCCTGTATCGCCAGATCAAGTTCGTGCGCAGCAATGACCTGCTCCTTGCTGAGGCCTGCGAGGTAGTGGCGGTCCAAATAGAGTGGCATCTCGATCCTCTCCGGTTCTCTGTTCGGCCCGCGTGACCCGAACCATGACGCCCGCATGTTAGCTCGTACTTGACGCAGTCTGGCCGACCGGTGTGCGAAGTTCTGGGTATTTCAAAAGTATCAGCGTCAGCAACCCAAGTCCGGTTAGAGCGAAAAGCCTCACGGCACTGCCGAGACCGATGGCGTCTCCCGTAATTCCCAGTGACAGGCTACCAATAGGGTAAAGGCCCATCATCAAAACCTGGAATCCCATGATTCTGCCCCGGAAATTCGCAGGAGTTGAAAGCAGTATGAGCATCGTGTGAGTTATCGCAAAAACCGTGCTAATCATTCCCAGTACGGCGATCGCAACGAAACCGATACCCACCGATTGCGTGAATGAGAATCCGATGCTGGCAACTGCCTGCGTCATCGCAGCGATAATCAGCAGCCGACCAGGATTCACGATCCGCCGACCTCCCAGTGATATATACAGAGCCGTCGTCAGAGCTCCAAGCCCCTGTGCCGACATGATCAACCCAAATCCGGTCGGTCCCGCACGATAGATATCCCGTGCGAAAGCCGGTGCCATGGATTCGAATGCATACCCGAAAAAGTTGTTGACCCCCACAACAAGCAGTCCGGCAAATATGGCGGGGTTTGCCCTGGCGAATTTGTATCCGGCCGTGATCGCCCTGTAGGGGCTTTCGGGCGGGCCAGCCGGAGAGGGCCGCAACATCGAAGGCAGCCCCCGGAGTACGAGATAATTAGCGGCAAATACCGCGCTGACAATGGAGTAAGCAATGAAAGGATCGAGAAAATTCACCACGGTCCCGCCAAGATTCGACCCTATAAACCAGGCCGCATTCAACGAAACCATGTCCAGACCTAGCGCCGTGCCGAGCGCCCTGGGACCAACTACGCCTGACATGTAAGCCCGCCGTGCCGAAATCTCGACCATCAGCAGTGCGCCCATCAACATGGTGTAGGCGTAAATCACGGGCAGCGAATCCTGGCCGGAAAAAAGAGCGACGCTGAACCCGGCTGTCGAAATCGCCATTCCGAGCTGCGTCAACCGATACACCCGAACCCTGGAGTATCTGTCGAGGATTATGCCCACGACAGGACCGAGTACCAGCCACGGAATTACTCGAAAGAATACGATCAAACCTACAGCGAAGGCGCTGTCTGTCTGCTGGACAACAAGCCATGCGGAGATAGTGAAGTCTGTAAACCGGACCATGTGGCCCGCGACGCTCGCGCCCATAACACGCCTGAAAACAGGGTGTTGCATCGGGCGTGGGCCATGTCGAAATCGATGGCGTTGAGAGGGGGCTGACCCCGGCACTTTTGTTATCTCGTCCAGCCAGCAATCGGCTCGACTAATCCCAGATTACAGGCGGTCCACCCAACCGGCAGCTGGCACTCTGGGCGTGAGTCGACGAACGGGAACATTCGCCTGGACAATCAAACATCCCTCGAAGGTATATTGCAATACATTCCGCCCACGTCTTTCCACGCAGATTTTGCTGAGACCGATTCGTGACCCAACGGTCAAATGGCCCCCGACCGAGCGAACGCTTGCAGTGGTCAGTCCTCAGGGAGCGAGCTGGCGAATGTTCACAGACCTGATTGCCGGCCAAGCGTTTGATGACTGTTTCTGTGCTAACTTCGCGCCGCGGCGCATGTTGACGGGTGCGCCACCGGGTGCGTCAACCAGCGTTGCTCACCAGCGCGCCATACCCGTCGA